>URPG01000219.1 GCA_900549675.1 uncultured Oscillospiraceae bacterium
GTTCTTTTCTCAAGAAATCTAAAAGAAAACCTGATATTATTTTTACTGTAGGATTGGAACAAGAAGAAAGTGATACTCTCTCCATTCTAGAACATCAGCTTTTATCAGCTGTAAGGAATACAGACAGGAGTAAGCAAAAGAAAATTTTCCATTTCCCGGGGGCATACAATCCCGACTGGTTATATGGAATAGATAAGCTTGTGATTTTATTTCTGAACGGCATTTTGAAGAAAATTCATCCTGTCTTGCAGGAACAAGAAAATATAATTTCTTTAGCACAGCCCTATGACCTTATTGATAAAAATAAAATTGGACCATTTATTCAATATGTAAAAGATGAAATTTTGCACATAAGAAAGTAAATAAAAGTTGGAAGTCGAAGATTGGTATGTTATAATAATATAATAATCTCACAACTGAGAAGACAACGAATTAACGCAAGGATAAAATTATGAAGCAAAATTTTTTATTTTGTTGTCTTTAAAATAAAATTTTATTAGGGAATTTCTCAGTCTGTTGTATTTTTGATTATCAATATCAGCAACAAGACTGTGTTCTTATAAATTTAGGAGAAAGAAGCAATGAATGTAAAAAATGCTTTAAAAATAACCAGTGTAGGACTGGCAGGGGGCGGCATCATTTTAAGAGTTCTCAGTGTTTTGTACACCTTCGACAGCGGTACAGGCTTTTATAGAAATCAGGGTGCTTTGGCGTGGATAAGTTCTGTCTTTGTATTGGTGACAGCGGGGGCAGCGGGCTGGATGAGCCGGCAGGATAAGAAAACTTTTTTCGCTCCTTATTCCGGCAAGCCGAATCGGTTATTGGCTGTCACCTCTTTTTTATCCGGCATTGTCATTCTCTTGACGGCTTTTATACAGTTCCGCCTTTATTTGCAATTACGGGGTTCTGCGGATTTACTGCCAAATGAGCCTCTTGTCAGTTGGATTCATGTGGCTTTTATGGTTCTTTGTGTGGTTTTTGCGGTGCTGCAATTGGTGCTGTCAATCCCTTTTTTTGCAGGATATAATATTTTCAATAAAATACCGGCGATTTATTTAATCAGCAATCTTTGGGGTGTCGTCCATACTTTTTTTGTGTTTCTTTATTATTCACATTCTACTCTTTTGCAAGAAAATATTTATACAGTGCTTTCATCTGCCCTTTTATTGCTGTCACTTTACTATTTAAGCCGCTATTTTGCAGGAGTGGGACAAGACCAGTCAGCGCGGATGCTGTTTGCCGTTGGTTTTCCGGCAGTTGTCATGAACTTGGTACATACAATTTCAAATTTTTTTATTTACTTTATTTTGGATATTCATACTACACTTACAAAATTGCCTATTGCGATTCAAGCGTCAGAATTTGCGGTAGCCTTGTTTGTTTTTCTGGCACTCATTACCATCCGTAAATTTGATTTGCAGGAACCTGCCGGTTCCCGAAAAGTGAAAAACAGGCAATATACCTCAATCATGACGAAGACTTCATTGCCGACAGACAAAAGCTCTGAAAAAGAGAAACGAATGAAGATAAATTGAGGTTTAATTTGCCGGAAATAAAAATACTTTGTTTATTTCGTGTCAAAGTCTTGTATTCTTCTTCAAAATAGATTAAAATAATAGTGTTAACTTCAATACCTAAAATTCAGGAGGTTTCAATATGTCCATTAAAGTTGCAATTAACGGATTCGGTAGAATCGGTCGTTTGGCTTTCAGACAAATGTTTGGTGCTGAGGGTTATGAGATCGTAGCCATCAATGATTTGACCAGCCCTAAAATGTTGGCTCACTTGTTGAAGTATGATTCCGCACAAGGCAGATATGCTCTGTGTGATACTGTTTCTGCCGGTGAAGATTCTATCACAGTTGATGGCAAAACCATCAAAATTTATGCAGAAAAAGACGCTAAAGATTTGCCTTGGGGCGAAATCGGCGTTGATGTAGTATTAGAATGCACAGGTTTCTACACTTCTAAAGCTAAATCACAGGCTCACATTGATGCAGGTGCTAAAAAGGTTGTTATTTCTGCTCCGGCCGGCAATGACCTTCCCACAATTGTATTCAGCGTAAATGAAAACACTCTGACAAAAGAGGACAATATCATTTCTGCTGCTTCCTGCACCACAAACTGCTTAGCTCCTATGGCTAACGTATTGAATCAATATGCTGAAATTCAAAGTGGTATCATGTCCACAATTCACGCTTACACAGGCGACCAGATGGTCCTTGACGGTCCCCACAGAGGCGGTGACCTCAGACGTGCAAGAGCTGCTGCTGTAAACATCGTTCCTAACTCCACTGGTGCTGCTAAAGCAATCGGTTTGGTTATTCCGGAACTGAACGGCAAACTCATCGGTTCTGCACAACGTGTACCGGTTCCGACTGGTTCAACCACCATCTTAACTGCTGTTGTTAAAGGCAAAGATGTTACTGTTGAAGGCATCAATGCAGCTATGAAAGCAGCCGCTTCTACTTCTTATGGCTACAATGAAGATCCTATCGTTTCTTCTGATATCGTTGGTATTACCTATGGCTCTTTGTTTGATGCAACTCAGACCATGGTTTCAAAAATCGGCGATGATCTATATCAGGTACAAGTTGTTGCTTGGTATGATAACGAGAACAGCTACACCAGCCAAATGGTAAGAACCATTAAATATTTTGCTGAAATTTAATGGTCAGATAACCTAAAGTGCGTGGACGAGATACCTCTGAGGGGGTATCTCGTTTTTTGCTACTAATATTTCTATCTAAAAACAACTAAAAACAAGAGATATGTATAGAATCTATTTATTTTGTCTAAAATGAAAGAGATAAAGAGAATGGTTCATCTTAAATTTTATCTGATTTTTTTGATGAATTTAAAGAAAGAGCGTGGCTTGACATTTGCCAATAAATAGTGTATACTTTTTCGGTGATTGAGATGCTGATTTGTATTATTGCTTTTACTGTAGTATGAGTTTAATATTGATTAAGCCTTTCATGAATAAAAAATTATATTGTAAGGAGGTGCCTTATGCCAACCTTTAACCAGCTTGTTCACCATGGCCGCAGTGTTTCTGAAAACAAACACAAGACCCCGGCTCTGCTCAAAGGATGGAACTCAAAGAAAAGAGTGTCTTTTGACAAAAACTCACCACAAAAACGTGGCGTTTGCACAACCGTTAAGACTGTTACTCCTAAAAAGCCAAACTCAGCTCTTCGTAAAGTTGCCAGAGTTAGACTTTCCAATGGAATTGAAGTAACGGCTTATATTCCGGGAATCGGTCACAACCTGCAGGAACACAGTGTTGTTATGATTCGTGGAGGAAGAGTTCGTGATCTTCCGGGTACACGTTATCACATCATCCGCGGTACTTTGGATGCTCAGGGCGTTGCAAAACGTATGCAGGGCCGTTCCAAGTATGGCGCAAAAAGACCAAAAGCAGGCGCTAAATAAAGCTGATTGAGAAAGATTTCTTTCAATCATGACAGAATTCTTATGGCGACCACTAATAAGTGGACGGGCATTTTCTTATAATTGTATTAGGTAATCAACTACTGGAACATACAGTGTAAAAAATATGCCTTTCTTGCCAAACGGAAGCATGTCGCTTTTCGAGTACCTATGATATCATTTTATGAAGGAGGGAAGATTATGCCAAGAAGAGGCAATATTGCAAAACGTGATGTTTTGCCTGATCCTATGTATCATTCAAAATTAGTAACACGCTTAATCAACAATATCATGTATGACGGTAAGAAGGGTGTAGCCCAGAAAATTGTTTACGGTGCTTTTGATATTGTTGCAGAGAAAACCGGTAAAGAACCCCTTGAAGTGTTTGAACAGGCTATGGAAAATGTTATGCCTAGCTTAGAAGTTAAAGCACGTCGTGTAGGTGGTTCTACCTACCAAGTGCCGTTGGAAGTGCGTCCTGAAAGACGTCAGACACTGGGACTTCGCTGGATGACAAGCTATTCCAGAAATCGTTCTGAGAGAACGATGAAAGAAAGACTGGCTGGAGAAATCCCTGATGCTATGGACGGAACAAGCTTCCTGCTCT
>URPG01000220.1 GCA_900549675.1 uncultured Oscillospiraceae bacterium
TGTCACTTTTTGTGACTACAATCACTATATCATTATATTTCTATACTGTCAATATTTTTTTTCACATTTTGTGACATTTCTATTTACTTTTAACACGTTTTGTGATAATCTTTCCTATATAAGGAGGAAACAATAAATGGGAAATTTCAGTAATATTTTTAAAACCCTACGCCAAGCTAGTGGATATACTCAGCAAGAATTTGCTGACAAGATTGGAATATCTCGTAGCACTATAGGTATGTATGAAACCGGTGCGCGCGAACCAGATTTTGAAACTTTAGAAACTATAGCGGATTTTTTTAACGTAGATATTGATTATTTATTAGGAAGGACAAATAAAACGACTGTACTTCCAGAATCATCTTATTATTTCAATGATGATGCTCGTGAAATGGCAGAATTTATGTTCAAGAATCCTGAGTATAAAGTATTATTTGATGCTTCTCGTAAAGTAAAAAAAGATGATATTGAATTCGTAAAACAAATGATTGACCGAGTAAGAGGTGATTCAAATGACACCGGATGTTAATGTATACATTTCCGATATGCCGGCTTCTGTCAAAGCATTTACCGTAGTAAATCCGGAGGGAAGCTATACTATCCTATTAAATTCAAGACATTCTCATCACCAGCATTTAATCTCTTATCACCATGAAATGTGCCATATTGAAAATGGAGATTATGATAAGCAGTGTTCTGCTGATTTGATTGAATTTTATGCACACGGTTAATTCGCCGCTGGCGTTTTAATAATTTACAAATGAGGGAGGAATCACACATGGGATTAAGATTCAGAAAAAGTATCAAAATTGCCCCTGGTATAAAGATTAACTTAAACAAAAAAAGTACCAGTGTAACATTTGGTGGAAAAGGACTACACCATACGGTCAGTTCTACAGGTAGAAAAACTACAACTGTAGGAATCCCTGGGACTGGAATTAGTTATTCCAAAACTTCAAACAGTAGTCAAAAAAGAACAACATCCACCCATACACCAAACAATAATATTTCCGTCAACCAAGAGCCGAGTCCTACTAATGGCAAAAAATGGCACGAGAAGACCGGTTGGATAATCTTCTTCCTGATTTTCTTCTTTCCTGTTGGTTTATTCTTAATGTGGAAATCAGATTGGAAGAAGACTCCAAAAATTATTATCAGTGCATTATTTGCTCTTAGTCTTATTTTATATGCTTTTTCTCCAAAATTAGAGCAGGTAACTCTTTCTGCAGACACCGGACAAATATATGACATAAATTCACAAATACCTATTGGTGTTGATACAGTTCCCACTGATTATAAATTACAATGCTCCTCTTTTGACGTATCAGGTGGAGAAATAACTGAGGAAGATGGCGAATTCTTATTTTCTGCATCAGAACCTGGTGAATATACAGTAAATATAAATGTAGCAGGAGCTGAAAGTAATGAGCTCACTTTAGCATTTGAAGATAAAGCTGCTATTGCCAAAGCAGAGGCAGAAGAAAAAGCTAAACAGGAAGCTGCTGCTAAAGCGGAAGCCGAAAAAATCAAAGCAGCGCAAGAGGCTGCAAAAAAAGCAGAGCAAGAACGCATTGCTGCAGAGCAAAAAGCCACTTCAAATAATGAGACTCAAGAAAACAGTGACCCAATCGTATATATTACTAATAGTGGCGACAAATACCATACAGGCAGTTGTCGATTTGTAAAAAAATCTAAAATAGAGAAACATTTATCTGAAGTTAAAAGTTCTTATGGTCCCTGTGGCGTTTGCAATCCACCAACAGAATGATTTTAAACATTTTTCTACTTTTTAGAACTCAATTCCACCTTGACAATATAATATGCTTACCCAGGGAGCTGGGGGACGTGCTCTCACCTATTCCGAGACCTTACGGAAGGCGGTGATTATTATGAGTACATACGAGGAATTAAGCCTAATCGTAAGCGTTGCTCTACTGATTGTTGCAATTCTGAATCTTACACATAAGAAATAGCCGTCCTGCTCCTGAGAAAAGTAGACGGCTATTCCTTAATAGTTTAAAGCTTATTCGCCGGGACGGGTGAAGTGCAGTCACCTTCCGGCTCCCTTGTTAAGTATATTATATGTCAAGGGAATGTATTTGTCAAATGTGAAAACCGCCCAGTGTTGGCGCACCAGACGGTTTGCTATATACCCGAAGATATACTGTTTTCAAGCAAATATATTGTATCATCTTCGGATACAGCCTGCAAGCGGAACGTTTGTTTCAGCTGGCTGTTATTTTTGTACCTATTTTTTCTGCACAAAATGAAAGGAAGATGAAAATGTGGATTGAAGAAACGAAATCAGGAAAATTTAAATTCACGGAACAGTACATGGATTACATGACAGGAAAGAAAAAAAGGGTGTCAGTTACTCTTCCTAAAAATACTGCTGCCACCCGAAAAAACGCCGCTTCGATTTTGGTACGAATGATTGAAGAAAAACAGTCTGCCCCAAAACAAAACTCTAACATTACCTTAGGGGAGCTTGTCGAAGAGTATCTCCGTCATCAGGAATTGATTTTGAAAGCTTCCTCTTACCGCTCCACTTATTACCTTTGCAATGCCATTTTGAAAATCTTTGATAAGGATATAAAGGTTTCCAATATCACTCCTATTTTTCTCAGAGAAACGCTGGTTCGTACAGGAAAGCCAAATGGATATCTCAACAATATCCGAAACCGAATGGTTGCTATTTTCCACTGGGGATATGATAACGACTACCTTGCCGATATTTCTTTCGTTTCAAAGTTTAAGCTTTTCAAAGATAAAACGCAGCGAGAAAAAATAGAGGATAAGTTCCTGGAACCAAACGAACTGGATATCCTTTTAAAGGGATTTAAAAGCAGAAAGTGGGAATTACTTACGCGCTTTTTGACGTTATCTGGTCTAAGAATTGGAGAGGCTTTAGCACTGGAGTCACAAGACATCGATTTTTCAAGGCATGTTATCCACATTACAAAGACTATTTTCCCCGCATTTAAGAGCATAGACACCCCCAAGACGCTTTCGTCTGTAAGAGATGTATACATACAGCCAGAGCTTGAGAAGATTTGCCGTGACATCATGCTTTTCATAAAACAGGAGGGACTTTTTCGTGGATACCGGACAAAGCTTTTTCTCTGCAATACCAAGGGTGATTATGTATCCTATCTTGTTTATTGCAACGTCCTGAAGCAAACCTCTATGAAATCGCTCGGTCGCAAAATCACTCCTCATGTGCTGCGCCATACACATGCGTCACTTTTAATGGCAAATGGAATGAGTACCGATGCCATATCCAGAAGGCTCGGACACGAAAACAGTGAAATTACCAGACGGGTCTATCTGCACGTCACGGAAAAGTTGAAAGAGCAGGAACAGGAACAGATGAAAAAAATCCATTTAATAGGCTAAAAAAAGGGGACAAAAAGGGGACAAAAGGGGACAAAAAGGGGATTTTTTATGTATTTTCCGTTCCGTCAAAAAACAAGCAAAAGTGCCTGGAGCCCTTGATTTTACTGGGTTTTTCCGTCATATGGTAATTAAATGATTTTCCCTCTTTACAAATAGTTTCCAAAACCATATAATATAGAGCAGAGGTGATAACATATGACAATAGACACAAAAGATATTTTAAACAGCATTCTCGCCAGCATTTCCCGCATTGATTATATCAAGCTTGAGGAAATCCCCGGCATTCCTTTATATATGGATCAGGTGACAACTTTTATGGAAGAACATCTCTCCTCCTCCAAGCGTTACCCGGAAGACAAGGTTCTTACCAAAACCATGATTAACAACTATGCCAAAAATCATCCCACCAGTAAAGAAGAAATATTCCAAAGAGCATATTTTAATGCTGACCTTTATTTATTATTTCAAAAACATTATGTCTATCAGCGATATTCAGGTGCTTTTAGGTCCTGTTGCCGAAAAATTCTTCCCAGGTGAAGGAAATCTGAAACTGACAGAGGTCTATCAGGAAATTATGGATTTGGAGCTGGAACAGATTGAACCTCTCATAAAAGATGTGACCAGAAAATTCAACAAAGC
>URPG01000221.1 GCA_900549675.1 uncultured Oscillospiraceae bacterium
GATTGCGGATGGTTCTCTCCGGTGATTCCGGAATTTCTTTTAATGTTTTGCGAACGGTTGCTTCAACCAAAATACGGGTGATGTCTTTTCCCATTGTAAACCGCTCCTTTCTATGATTGATTTTACTCTATGATGACACAAAGATAAAGGGACAATCTATGCGTTCTGTCCTAAAAATAAGAAATTAAGAGGTCTTTATCATTATATTCATGTAGAAGAGGAGATATCCGTCAGGGTATAGAATAAACAAAGAAAGAAAAACGGTAAGCCGGCGGGCTTACCGTTTATAGTCTAAAAGCATTTTTTTGTCGTCCTTGCTGACACGTAAGGACTCCCGTATTTTTTGTATGGATTTATTTTGTACAAAATCCGATAGGCACTGGGACTGTAATAATTCTAAAGTTGACTCACGGTATTTGATAAAACAGATAGAAATCGCCCAAGCAATTGCCATTTTTACATAATACCCCTCGTGATGAATTTGTGTAAGTTTATTCAAACCTTTTTCAAAATAGGGTTCTTGAATGAAGTGTGCCAAAAACATCACAACGGCAAAACGGGCAGTGAATTCTTCTTGTGAGAAGAAAAGAGGCTCTATAAATTGCCATATGGTTTCCTCTTCCTGAGGCTTTAGTTTAAAAGAAGTACAGAACGTATCACAGACAGCCCAGTTATCAATATGAGGCAAAAAATTTTTGATGAAGGAAACTTTATGAGTGATAGATGTTTTTAAGCCGGCAATGACAAAACCAATCAACATAGTTTCTTCATAGGAATTATATTTGGCTGTCTGTAAAAATCCTTCGGGGTCTGTTTTGATAATCTGTTTTGCGATACGGCGGATTTCCGGAACTTTTATGCCGTAATGAACGGTGGTGTTTGGGATTAATCCGGAATAAAATTTTTTATACTTTTCGTCAGATAAACGCTCGAATTCATCTAAGATTTTTTGATAGTTTGCTTCATTAAAACTCACTTTCTCACCTTCAATGAAATAAATCTTCTCTTTTTAATTTCTTTTTTAGCGGAGGATACATTGGCTAACTTTTCTGCCAATTCGATAATCTGTTTAGACGCATTTGATTTATCAAAACGGCGGCAATTTTCACGCATTTGAGCCAATCTTTCTTTGTTGAACAGTAAAGTCGAAAGTGACTGATAAAAAGATTTATTTTTAGGAATACGAATTCCCATGTTGTTTTTTTCCAAGAATAGTGCATTGTCTTCTTCCTGACCGGGGATAGCGTCAAAAACCGCCAGCGGCAAATTGCTTGCCAAAGCCTCTGATACGGTTAAACCTCCCGGTTTTGTAATGATTAAATCGGCGGCATGCATGTATTTATAAACCTCTTGTGTGAAATATAAGAGGTGAGTGTGGCAATTGCTGTTTTGTGTGTTTTTGATTTCTTCAGAAAAAGCCTTATAAAGACGTTCATTGCGTCCGGTGATGATAATCATCTGCATTTTTTTGCCGGATTGTGCCAAAGCACGATAAAGCTTGATAATCCCGGCAACACCGAAACTTCCTGCCATAAACAGAACCGTGGGAATATCGGGAGAAAACCCCAATTCTTTTTGCGTTTCTTCGCGGTTGGACGAGTTAAAGAAGGCGCTGTTGACAGGAATGCCAAACGGATGAATTTTCTCCTTGGGGATGTCTAAGTTTGTTAAAGGTTCAATCATATCTTCGGTTGCCACCACATAGCCGTCTACATGGTTAGCCGTCCAGGCACGATGAAGTCCGTAATCGGTAATAATAGTAATTAATTTAGCATCTACCTTGCCCTTTTCTTTCAAATGAGAAACCATTTCCGTGGCAAAAGGATGCGTTGAGATAATCACATCCGGATGGATTAAGTGAATGGCCTTATTTAAAGAATGGCTGAATTGAGAGTTGATTTTCGGAACCAAAGATGCAAAATGATTGGGTTTATTGGTTTGCTTATATAATTGACCAAATAACAGAGGAAGTTTTTTCGCCATGAAATGATAACTGTCACAAATGGTTTTATCCAAAAAGGTTCCTATTGCTTTGAGCGTGTCTACATTAAAAACCTCATGAGTTGTGTTTTCTAATATATATTTTTCCGCCGGTAGCGGCTGTTAAAATCATAATTCTCATTTTCAATATCCTTTCTTACAGTTACAGAATTGTATTCTGAAAATTTAAAGTTTAATCAAATGATAAGGTTTTATTCATAACTTGTTTATAAGTTTACCATATATTAGAGAGCAAAGGAATTAAAAATATCTTACAAAACAATGTCTTTTTTTATTAAGCAAAGGACGGTTTATTGCTTTGTCAGAAAGAATAATCATTTTAAGAGAGGAGAATCATGGTTTTTCTAAAAAATATGCAAAAAATAGGAAAAAAAGCCAATATACCGTCTTATTTTTTGTAAGAGAAAGCCTGTGTTTTGCCTTTACTTTATAAGGGATAATTTGTATAATGTAAATAGCAATATAAGAGGTCAATTTTATCCAGTTTGTATTTTGTCTACAGAATATAGTATGAATAAAAATTAAGGAAAATCCAATGGAATATATAAATACTGTAAATAATTTGTAATAGGTGTGAGGAAATCAGAATGACATATAGAAAAAACAGTAAAAAAAATAAAACGAATCAGCAGCCTTTTGGAGTGTTGTTTGCTGTTTTGTTGTCTGCTATTTTACTTAGCGGCTGTCAATCGAGCTTACAGGCAAGCTCAGAGGATCCGTCAAAAACACAGCCTACAGTTTTCCAAGAAGGCACTGTGCTGCAGGCACAAGATATTTCAGGTAAGACACCAAAAGAGGCGGCGGATATCGGCAGAAAATATATCGAAAATAATCTGAAAAAATTAGAAATCAGCGTAAAGTTCGAACAAGAAAAAGTAGTGCTGAAAGACAAAGATTTTACTTACAAAGAGATGTTACATGAGGTGTTGTCACAATCTCTGTCGTCAGAACAGCCTCAGGAGCTGCCCTTACCGTATGTCATTGACCTTTCGGACAGCGGCAAGCAGAAAATTATGGAGGCTGCTCAAAAGGCTTTTACCAAAATGCAGAATGCCACTGTGGAGGAATTTGATTCTTCCTCCGGGAAATTTAAGTTCACGAAAGAAAAAGAAGGTAAACAGGTTGACATCGATAAAACACTGAAAAATATTCGTCAGCTGTTAATGCGTAAGCAAGGGGGGGCTTTGCAGGCAGAGTTTATCAAGGTAAAGCCCAAAACGACACAAAAGGACTTACAAAAACGCTTTGGCTTGATTGCCACGTATTCCACAGTTTCCACCAACACGGCCAACGGGAATTCAAACATGGCATTGGCACTTTCCCGTGTTAACGGAACAAAACTAGAGCCGGGCGAGGTTTTTTCCTATAACGGTACAATTGGCAACAGTACTTCCGCCGCAGAAGGGTACTTGCCGGCAGGGGGAATTACCGGAGGTGCTATTGTGCAAATGTACGGCGGCGGAATCTGTCAGGGTTCCACCACGCTTTATAATGCTGTAATTCGTGCGGGACTTGAAATTGTAGAGCGTGAGTGTCATGCGTTTGAGGCAACCTACGTCCCTACAGGTTTAGATGCTATGGTCGACTACGGCAACTATGATTTTAAATTCAGAAATAACACAGATTATCCTGTGTATTTGCAGGGCTGGATGGATGGCGTCACATTATATGCGTCAGTTTATGGGGTAAAATCAGATGAATGGGATACAATAGAAGTATCATCCTCTCAAGTGGATAGTTATCCTGTTCCCGACACGGTTAGCTATACAGAAGATGCCAATCTTCCCAAGGGAGAATATGTACTGTATTCAGCAGGCCGGCTGGGTGTTTTATCGGTAGCAAGCCGTTCTTATTATAAAAACGGAGAACTGGTCAAAACCGAAAATCTTCCGGATTCTTACTATCCGCCAAAAGGAAGAGTGTATACCTACGGACCGGGCACGGATATTAAAAAAATTGACATAACAAAGGACCGCGGCAAGGTTGACGAAAAACCGAAAAAGACGGAAAAACCAAAGCTTACTCCCA
>URPG01000222.1 GCA_900549675.1 uncultured Oscillospiraceae bacterium
AATTTTTTTTATGGATTATATTCAATTCGGTGAAGTGGAGAAATGCTTCATTGAGTATAAAAGATTTACCTCATACTCAGAATTTCAATAGCAGAACACTGTTTCGGTTTGATTCAAATAAAGATCCGGCAGTTATAGATATTTAAGCCAAAAGGCTGAATATAAATTTATCTCGAAGGAGTGTAAGTATGAATCTGAAAAAATTTTTTGCGATGATTCTAAGTGTTTCTCTGTTAATGGGAATGTTAGCGGGTTGTAACAACCAGCAGTCTGGGGAAAATTCAGCAAGTCCACAAACCTCAAATGCTGGTACAGAGGCAGAAAACACAGGTACTCAGGAAAAGGTGAAGTTGTCTGCTATCTATATTAAACATCCGCTCACCAAAGATTTTAAAGAATTCAAATGGCTGAAAGAAATTGAAGATTCAGTTGGTGTAGAAGTAGAGTGGCAGCAAATTTCAGCAGACTGGGATCAAAAGAAAGCACCGTTGCTGGCAGGCGGCGATATTCCGGATCTTTTGTTTACTGCGGTTGTAGATGCCGATTACGCGACTTTTAATGGACTGTTTGAAGATTTGGCTCCCTTAATTGAACAATATGGACCCAATATCCAAAAAATGTTTGAGGAAGTACCGGAAACCAAACTTTTGGCAGAGCAGCCCGACGGCAAAATTTATGCTACTCCGAAATATCAGCGCTTTTGGCCTAAGACCAACAGCACAATGTTTATTAATAAACAGTGGTTGGATAATTTAAATCTTGAAGTACCTACCACTTGGGATGAACTGCACCAAACCTTACTGGCTTTCCGCGATGGAGATCCAAACGGAAATGGTGACAAAACAGATGAAATTCCGCTTGATTTTACGGGACTTGAAGCCTATAGCCCTATGATGCTTTTAGGAGCAACAGGGATTCAGTTGACAAACTGGGGCAGCAATGCCAACGGATATTTTGCAGAAGACGGAGTGGTTAAAAACTTCTGGATGGATGAACGTTACAAAGAGTTGGTTTCATTCGTACATAAACTCTATGCAGATGGACTGATTAACCCTGAAGCCTTTACTGCCGATTATTCAGTGTTCCAGTCTGTAGCAAGAGGAGAGGGTGATACCGCTAAAGTTGGTTTTACCTGGGGTTGGGAATCTACAGACCGTTTTGGTCCGCAGCTTGCCTCACAGTATGTTCCAATGGCTCCTTTGAAAATCTCTGCTGATTCAGATATTCAGCCGCGCTGGTGTTATGACTATTATGCATTGAACATGGATGGGAATCGTGTTTCTATGAGTGCCAATTGTAAGAATAAAGAGGCAGCCATGAAATTCATAGACGCATTCTATTTACCCGAAAATTCTTTGCAGGTTCTGTTTGGCGGTATTTCAGACGGGAACATAAAGAAAGAGGATGATGGAAGCTACACCATTCTTCCTCCGCAAGATCCTTCCCTAGACCCCGGTACTTGGAAATGGACAAACGCCTTTGCTGATGGCGGTCCTATCTATCTTCCTAACGATTTAGAAGTTACCCTAGGCACTGATATGCAGGCTGTTGAGGATGAAAAAGCAGTCTATGAAGAAGCCTTTACTTTGTTGGATGAAGATAAAAATGTACTGCCGTTGAACTTTATCAAATTTACACCGGAGGACAATAACACACTGGAAATCAATCGAGCCAATTTCCGTAATGTGTCAGATACTTGGTGGGCACAGTTTATCACAGAGGGCGGCGTAGAAGAAGGCTGGGATCAGTACATATCAGAGTTAAAAGCCTCCGGAATAGAACAGAATAATGAAATTATCCAAAAATATTATGACGAATATTTGGCTAGCCGTTCATAACAATTGTTTACAGAATAGGGAAGAAGTTTTTCCCTATTCCTGCCTTTTTTAAGAATACAGCAAATATCAAATCAGGAGGTACAGTATGGCGGCTAAAGAGAAAGCAAACGGCAGTTTACCCAGAAAAATAGGGAATGCCTTTTTGAGAGATTATCAGCTATGGATTATGGTTCTTCCGGCAGTTTTCATCATTTTAATCTTTAACTATATTCCCATGTATGGTGTACAGCTTGCTTGGCGGGATTTTGACTTTGCCAAAGGCTTGGGAGGAGGCAATTTCGCCGGTTTTAAATATTTCAATCAATATTTTACCAGCCCTATGTTTTTTTCGACACTGAAAAACACTTTTGTTATTGCTTTTACATCCATTATTTTTGGATTTCCTGCTCCCATTTTGATGGCGCTTCTGTTTAATCAAATTAAAAATAAAAGAACGAAAAAAAGCTTGCAGACATTGGTGTATATTCCGTATTTTATCTCAATTGTTGTTTTGGTGGCATTGATGCAGATTCTTTTAGCGCCTAATAACGGAATTATTAGCCATGCCCTGAAAAATTTAGGTGTTGTTTCAGAAGACTTCAATTTGTTGGGAAATCAATCCGCCTTTATCCCTGTTTATGTTTTAAGCGGCATTTGGCAAAGCTGCGGCTGGAACAGTATTATCTATTTTGCTGCCCTTTCTTCTGTGGATACTCAGCTTTATGACGCCGCCAAAATAGACGGAGCCAGCAAAGGAAAGATTATTTGGCATATTGATTTTCCGGCGCTGATTCCAACCATTGTTATTCTACTGGTTATGAATATGGGAAATATACTTACCGTGGGTTTTGAAAAGGTTTTTCTCATGCAAAATACTTTAAATATGCCTGTTTCGGAAGTTATTTCCACTTACACCTTTAAAATAGGCATTCGCTCCAATCAATATAGTTTAGGCTCTGCAATCGGTCTTTTTAATAATGGCATTAATTTTGTCTTTTTGATTTTGGCAAATACAATCTCAAAAAAGGTCACTGATGTCAGCCTATTTTGAGGGGGGAAAGAAATGACAATTGCAATCAAACATTTTTTTAATCGAAAAATATCGGATATTATATTTGATACAGTAGTATTTTTACTTTGCTTTTGTATTTTTATTATGGTAGCTTATCCGCTTTACTTTATCATTATAGCTTCTGTCAGCAGTGCACAATATGTAAATCAGGGCCAAGTGATTTTGTTTCCCAAAGGGTTTAGCTTATATGGATACGGTAAAATTTTTGAAGATTCACGAATTTGGCTGGGCTATAAAAATACACTCCTTTATACACTCGGCGGTACAGCCATTAATTTGTTTTTTACTTTGCCGGCAGCTTATAGTCTTTCCAGAAAGAACTTTGCGGGACGAAAAATCATTATGCCGCTCTTTGTTTTCACCATGTTTTTCAGCGGTGGTATGATTCCTACTTATATTCTCATGAGAGATTTAAAACTCATCAACAGCATTTGGGTAATGATGATTCCTTTTTGCGTGAATGTGTATAACTTAATTATTACCCGTTCTTTTTTTGAAAATTCAATCCCATCCGATCTGTACGAAGCGGCCATTTTAGACGGCTGTTCTCATTTCCGCTATTTTCTCACCATTGTTCTGCCCTTATCTAAGGCAGTTATCTCTGTCATTACCTTATATTATTTTGTGGGACATTGGAATGATTTCTTTAGTGCTTTGTTGTATTTAAACAAAGATGAACTACAGCCTTTGCAGGTGGTTTTGCGTAACATCCTGTTATCCAACCAAGTGTTCCAAGCCGGTGCCGGAAGCGGGGCAGGAGGAGGAGTGGGAGGATATGCCCAGCAATATGCAGACCAGATTAAATATGGTATTATTATTATTTCAACCCTGCCCATTTTGATGATTTATCCCTTCATACAAAAATATTTTGAAAAGGGAGTTATGATTGGCGCTGTTAAGGGTTAAAAAAACTTGCCTAAAAGAATACGATTAGAATACCCCGTATTGTGTTTCACCTTAGCGTGTACTCAATACGGGGTGTATCTTGTACAGCTAAGAAGAAAAAACTTAGTTTCTTTGATTGATAGGGATAAAAAGGGCTAAAAATTGAAAATACTGAATTTTATACTGAAAAAATTGGTGAATTGAATAGAGTTTAGGTTAAAAAAGATACTTTTTACGGTAAGTTTGCA
>URPG01000223.1 GCA_900549675.1 uncultured Oscillospiraceae bacterium
TCCTGTGCATTAAAATGCTTGGAGGCAAAATACTGAATGGTTTCTCTGTCTTGCAGACATTGTTCCACTTTTTCGGGCAAAGATTCCAAATCTTTTAAATAATTTTCTAATTGTTCTTCTGAAAGCAACCCTAAATTGTCGGCAAAATACAGGGCAATTAAATACATCACAGCTAACTGTGTGCTATAGGCTTTGGTAGACGCCACCGCAATCTCGGGACCTGCCCATGTGTACAGCACATCATCGGATTCATTCGCAATGGTGCTGCCCACCACATTGACAATGGAAAGCACATAGGCACCATGTTTTTTGGACTCACGCAAAGCGGCGAGTGTGTCCGCTGTTTCTCCTGACTGGCTAATGATTATCACTAAGCTTTTTTCTGTAATTATCGGTTCACGATAACGGAATTCCGATGCGACATCCACTTCCACAGGGATTCTCAGCAGCTTTTCAAAGGCATATTTACCCACAACACCCACATGATAAGCTGTACCGCAGGCTACAATGAATACTTTATCAATTTCTTTGATTTTTTCTGCTGTCAGTGCAATATTATCGAGTATAATTTTACCCTCATGAATACGGGGAGAAATCGTTTTACGGATGGCCTCGGGCTGCTCATAAATTTCTTTCATCATAAAATGCTCATAGCCGCCCTTTTCGGCAGCATCCACATCCCACTCAATTCTTTCCGTTTCTTTCGCAATTTTTTCTTTGTCATGGTTGTAAAAAGCCACACCATGTTGAGAAAGCACGGCAATTTCACCGTCATTCATACGGTAAATATCTCTGGTATACATTAAGATAGCAGGGATATCGGAAGCTATAAAGTTTTCTTTTTGCCCTTTTCCCACAATCAGCGGACTGTCTTTCCTAATGGCATAGATTCTATCCGGATTATCCTCACAGATAATGCCCAAAGCGTAACTGCCCTCAACCTTACCAATTACCTTTAAAATAGTTTCCAGTACATCGCCTTGGTAGTAATACTCCAGCATTTGTGCAATAACCTCTGTATCCGTTTCCGATGCAAAATGTACACCACGCTTGATAAGGTGATTCTTCAGATACAAATAATTCTCAATAATACCATTGTGCACCACAGCAAACTTCCCGCCGTCACTGACCTGCGGATGTGAATTGACATCAGACGGTGCCCCATGTGTTGCCCAACGTGTATGACCGATTCCCACTGTTCCTGGCAAATCTTTTCCGTCATGGAGCAGTTCTTTTAAAACGCTGAGTCTGCCCTTTGATTTCACAACATGCATACCGGTTTCGTTATAAACCGCTACTCCTGCCGAATCATATCCTCGATATTCCAGTTTTTCCAATCCATTTAGCAAAATAGGAGATACTTCTTGACTGCCGATATAACCTACAATTCCACACATATAGATTCCTTCCTAATATTCAAGATTAGCGGTGGATAATATCCTCTCTAGCCGGTCCGTTTGAAATCAGCTTGAAAGGAACACCGATTTGTTCCTCAGCAAATTCAATATATTTTTTCGCATTTTCAGGCAATTCATGATAGTTACGAATGCCTCTGATGTCGGTTTTCCAACCGGGTAAAACCTTCCATATGGGTTTACAGTGCTTTAGTTTCGCAGTAGATGGGAAATAATCAATCTGCTTGCCGTCCAGTTCATAGGCAACACAAACTGGAATTTCGTCCAGATAGCTAAGAGCATCTAAAACTGTGAACGCCACACTGGTAGCTCCCTGCAAACGGCAGCCATAACGAGAAGCAACCAAATCAAGCCAACCCATTCTTCTGGGTCTGCCTGTCGTAGCGCCATATTCGCCGCCGTCACCGCCGCGCTTACGCAGTTCCTCTGCCTCATCGCCAAAGATTTCACTCACAAATTCACCCGCACCAACGGCACTGGAATAAGCTTTGACAACCGTGACGATTTCTTTAATTTCATAAGGGGGTACACCGGCACCAATCGTTCCATATCCTGCCAAAGTGGAGGAAGAGGTAACCATAGGATAAATACCGTGGTCGGGATCTTTCAGTGAACCCAGTTGTCCCTCTAACAAAATAGTTTTTCCGTCTTTTACTGCTTGATAAAGCAGTTCAAACGTATCTGCTACATAAGGAGTGAGCAGTTCTTTATATTCCATTAATTTTTCATAGACATCTTGTGCTTTTAGAGGCTCTGTATGATAAAGATTGGTATACAGCACATTTTTGACGCATAGAACATGTTCAATCTTTTCCATAAGTGAATCCTTATCATCAAAGAGTTCACTCACTTGAAAACCGATTTTAGCATATTTATCAGAATAGAACGGTGCAATACCTGATTTTGTAGAGCCGAAAGCCCGGTCAGAAAGGCGGTTTTCTTCCAAGCTATCAAGCTCTTTATGATAAGGCATCACAATTTGACAGCGGTCAGAAACCACAACTTTAGGCTTTGGTACGCCGCGTTCAACCACAGAATCAATTTCGCTGATTAGATTTTCGACGCTTAAAGCAACGCCATTACCAATGATATTAATAATATTTTCGTGGAAAACACCGGAAGGCAACTGATGCAATGCAAACTTGCCGTAATTGTTGATAATGGTGTGGCCGGCGTTACTGCCGCCTTGAAAACGAATCACGATATCAGAAGAATCCGCCAGCATATCGGTAATCTTTCCTTTACCCTCGTCACCCCAACAAGCACCTACAATCGCTTTAATCATGATTTTTATTCCCTTTCAGTTTATCAATATTTGTGTCCTATTATGTTTTCTTGTATTTCACATAAGACAATTTTCTCTTTAAAGACAAGCCGCTTAAACATTAATCTCTGCTTTTTCTGTTTGAACGGAATCATATTGCGCCAACAGCGGTGCCACCACCTCTTGAATAAAATCAGTTGTCTGCTCAGGCGCACGGCCCACGTATCTTTCCGGCTGCAAAATATCCGCAAGCTGTTCTTTTGTCACACCAAAGGCCGGGTCGGCCGCAATGCGGTCCATCAGGTCGTTTGCTCCGCCTTCTTGCTTAACAATCCTGCCGGCTTCCATGGAATGCACACGAATTCTTTCATGCAGTTCTTGGCGGTTTCCACCCATTTTAACCGCATCCATCATGATATTTTCGGTTGCCATAAAAGGCAGTTCACTCTTGAGTCTTTGTTCAATGACTTTGGGATAGACGACCAAGCCATCAGCCACATTCATATAAAGGCTCAAAATACCGTCAACAGCTAAGAAAGCCTCCGGAATACTGATCCTTTTATTGGCGGAATCGTCCAGTGTTCTCTCAAACCATTGTGCCGCCATGGTCATGGCAGGGTTCACGGCATCGGCAATCACATAACGTGCCAAAGAGGCGATTCTCTCACTTCTCATGGGGTTACGCTTATACGCCATGGCAGAAGAACCGATTTGAGATTTTTCAAAGGGCTCTTCAATTTCTTTCAAATGCTGCAACAGACGAATGTCATTGGAGAATTTTGCCGCACTTTGAGCAATACCGCTTAGAATCGACAGCATCTGACTGTCTAATTTACGGGAATAGGTCTGCCCGGAAACCGCAAAACAGCCTTGGTATCCCATTTTCTCTGCAATTTTTTGGTCGACCTGCTTAACCTTGGCATGGTCACCCTCAAATAGCTCTAAAAAGCTTGCCTGTGTTCCCGTTGTACCTTTGGAGCCCAACAATTTGGCCTTAGAAAGCTGGTATTCCACATCCTCTAAATCCATCAGCAAATCTTGAATCCAAAGCGTGGCACGCTTGCCGACGGTGGTTGGCTGAGCAGGCTGAAAATGAGTGAATGCAAGGGTCGGCAAAGATTTATATTCATCTGCGAAGTGAGTTAGAACTCGAATCGTCTGCACAATTTTATCGCGAATGACTTTTAGCGCTTCTGTCATTACAATAATATCCGTATTATCGCCGACGTAGCACGAGGTTGCCCCCAGATGAATGATGGGGGCGGCTTTGGGACACTGCTGTCCATATGCATATACATGGCTCATCACATCATGCCGAACCAGTTTTTCACGCTCTTCGGCC
>URPG01000224.1 GCA_900549675.1 uncultured Oscillospiraceae bacterium
GCTATTGCCACAGCAGAGCGTTCCTTTTATCTCTTCTATTGTAAAGATGATATATGACCTGTTCTGTTTATCAATCCAACCATTGCGCTGTGAGAGAGCGTTACGGCTCAGTAGTACGCTATATAATATCTTAGCTGTATCAGACACCTTACGATAAACGGGATTTGTAAATAATACTTTCGGAATGGAAAAGAAACTGTATTGTTCGGCACTGCTGTCATAAAAGTAGTCTAGGTTTAAATTTTTCATGTTAATTAACTCCTTTGTTTTTAAATTTGGGCAAAAGAAAAGACCTGAATTTATTCCTCAGGTCTTTTAATGTTAATAAATTTTTTATTTGAATGATATGAATAGGGATTTTATTTAATTAAGAGACTTTTTATCATTTTTTATTTATCTGCATAAGTTCCTTTAACGTTTTGCCATTACTACTCCCATATTGTTATAAATTAGTATATAATAAATTTATATAATTCTTAAGGATACAGAAAGGAGATACAAAATGAAAGTACAACACATTGCTGATACATGGGCAAAAAATGTTTTGTCTGATTATCCTACAGCACATGATATCTATGCCTTATTTAAAAGGGATAAAAAGAGTTTTGGATCAGACTGGCCTGATTGGTGTCCATTGCCTATGGCTGCGACTTATGCCATACTAACGCAAGACGCACAAAGTGAAGCGCAAGCTCGATCCATAATAAAATCATCACAGCGAGAAAATGCTTTGCCTATTTTGACCGCTGCCCTTATTTGGAGTAACGATAAAATTATAATAAAATATGATGAAACATTACAAGATGACTTAATGCGACAACCATTGAATGACAAAATACCGATTGAAGCATTAATGCAGTTGCCTTATAATTGTGTCTATATTGATGTTTCGCTGGTGATTTGTAATGAGCGGACAATTGGCTTTTTTGCGTGGATGGAATACGATATAAACGCAAAAATGCCTGAACTCCGAATTTTATATTTAAAGCCGGATAACAATTGCATTAGTATTCCGATTCCCCTTTCTGGTGGTACACTGGACGATAGTTTTCATTTTTTATCTGTTTCTGCCACGGTTCGCGGAGAAACAGATTATACTATCCCGCAAATTAGACGAGCTTTTGCTAGCTCACAAAAAGCAATAACAAGCAGTATTAATCTAATATTGTATTTGATTGCGCACAATGCGGACTATCCCGCTGAAGCTAAAACAGCAGAAAAAAGGGCTAGATATGCCAATGGGAACGTAAAAAGAGCAACAGTATGGGACATAGGCACTCGTATAGGTGCTGCTATGCGTAAATCCAAGGCATCAGAGTCAGTTGAGCATAGGCGGAGCGAAATCAATCTGCAGCGTAATTCTCCACGTCCGCATACACGAAGAGCACATTGGCACCATTATTGGACAGGCCAGGGAGATGATAAAAAATTAATTATCAAATGGTTACCTCCTATATCTGTCAATTTTACCGATGAGGCTGCTATGCCGGCTACTATTATCCCCATTAAAAAATAGCCATTCTTAAAAGTGTCAATTTAAAGATTATTATTTTTTTACAACAAACCATTTGTTTTCTTCTAACCACAATTCTTTTGCGTGGCCATTAATTAGTACTCTATATCGCACTCCAATACCGCCTCCTTTTAAGGTCGCAGCAGGCTCATTGCCAATCACCTTATCAATACGATAGACTGTCCCGTCTATCCAACGCAATGCTTTGGGTAGGATAGATCCGTCCGTGCGCCTTACCTCTAAGACAGGGATATATATTTTTTGTACTTACGTGTTAGTCGTTTGTTTCGCAAGATATTTCTAGATTACACGGATCAGGTTGAACAGGTAGGACAGGCGTTGTGGGAAGCCAGGCAGCTTTGCCCTAATCTCAAAAGCAGCTACTAATCGTAACTGCTTTTTTCAATGCATTCTTCTGGCGGCTTGTCTTCCCGTAAACTCTTAAAGACCGGCTGCCGCATACTTCCAGACTTGGATTTATACATATATTTTACTACACATACAAGTTTTGGTTGTATCCAGACTGCATTTTCATTGCCGACTGGAACAGACTCGTCGAAGGGTGGACTTGGTATGACAGACATTTCTTTTATTTCAGAAAATGCCTGTCGGCTAACACCAAGTGTAACATGTCCTTTGTAAACCAACTTTCCTTCCGCAAATTGGCCCAATACTAAGCTAATCATTTGATTGCTTTTATAGATATACCCACAAATGACAAAATCATCATCTTGCAGATGCTTTATTTTCAGCCAGTCTTTCGTTCTAATGTCTTGAAAATACAAGCTGTCTTTTCTTTTGGCAACAATTCCTTCTAAATCTTGCTGCAGGGTTAGCTTAAATAGGGATTCAGCATGATCTGATTCATATATCCTGGATACAGCCAATCTGCCAGATTCAGTTTTTATGGCTTTACTGAGTGTCTTTTTACGCGCAGTAAGAGGCAACATCATGATACTTTGGGTATCATAATATAAACAGTCGTATGCAACAAATGTGGCTGGATATTGACTGCTTTCCAATTTGATTTTGAATGAATTTGTTTTTAAGCTGCGGTTACGAATAGCTTCAAAATCAGGTTTTCCATCCTTTACAATAATAAGCTCCCCATCTAAAATACATTTTTTCTTGATCTGCCTGTGTATCTCGGAAAGTTCGGGAACCTTTGACAGCATTTTGATGTTTCTTTTATTCCGTAGATCCGTGCCGACATTAGGGTCAAGATAAGCAATGCAACGTTCACCGTCCCATTTTACCTCATAAATAAATGCCGAATCTATGAATAAAGGAACATTATCCTTGATGAGCATTGGTTTAATGTTTTTGTATTCAAACAAATCTGTCATGATACTGATTTTTTACGGCTTCTGGTTTTCTTCGGTGGTGTATTATTAGTTTTAGTCTTTTCAATGCTAGCTTGTAGAGCGTCCATAAGATTAATGACATTGCCCGGCATTTCTTCTTTTGGTTGCTGAATTTCATTGCCATTTATCTTAGCTTCAATAATTTGTCTTAAACGTTCCTGATATTCATCATGATATTTTTCGGGAGCAAATTCTTGAACCATAGTATTAATTAGTGTTTTGGCCATATTCATCTCTTGATCACTTAACTCAGGATGAGCAGGCTCTTTGGGCATTTCTTTAACTTCTGAAAAATAAAAGAGAGTTTCAACCAAAATACCTTTGTCCGTAGGTATTAAACATAATAATTTTTCAGACTGTCCAATTACGGTTTTAGCTATAGCTACCTTTGATTCATCCAACATAGCTTTTCTGAGCAGCTCATATGCTTTATCACCACCTGCTTCCGGTACAGCATGATAGGTTTTATCAAAATAAATAGGTCGAATGCTACTAAGTTCAGAAAAATGCAAAATGTTAATTGTTCGGTCTTTAGGAGTTTTTGCTTTTTCAAAATCTTCATCTGTCATTGTAACATATTTATCCTTTTCAAACTCAAATCCTTTGATAATATCCGCAGTTCCAACTTCTTTATTACAGTGACCGCAGACTTTTTTATATTTGATTCGACTTCCGTCTTCTCTATGCAATTGATTAAAACTAATATCATCGTCTTGTGTTGCAGTATAAAGAGCAACAGGTATATGCACTAAGCCAAATGAAATAGCTCCTTTATGCGATGCTGCCATACGTGATTCCTCCTATAGCTATTAATATATAGAAGTAGTATTTCATAATTACTCAAAAATATTTATGAGCCTTTGTTAAACTCAAAAAAGCAGTACACATCGTTAAAATCAAAATTTTAATTTTCAGAATTTGATTCGTAAAATTGAAATAAGAATAAGTTCTGTTCAAAATCCATCCAATCCTTTTTTATTTCTTTAAGAAGCATTTGTTCACCAAATTGTATGAGTTTACCAAATTCATTTAAATCCTCATGATTAGATTTCTTTTGAGTATCAATAATATGTTTCAAAATAGTATCTGAAAATTTTGCGTACCATGTTGCACCAATGGATGGAGATTGTCCACG
>URPG01000225.1 GCA_900549675.1 uncultured Oscillospiraceae bacterium
CCGCTTAAATCAATTGAGGCGGAGAGTATCCCGTATCTTCTCATTCAAAATCAAATTTCAGTGATTAGCTGTCATACCAATTTGGATTTATCGCCGGTTTGTGGTGTGAATATTGCATTGGGAAAAGCATTGGGATTGTCCGATATCCATCCAGCAGATGGGATAAATTCGGAGCATATTTTGTTTGTAGGAGAACTGCCGGAGCCATTGCCGCCCAAGGTGTTTGCAAAACATGTAAAGTCTGCGTTGAGTTCTCCCTGTGTGAAATTCTATGAGGGCAGTGAACCTGTTCAAGAGGTTGCGTTTTGTTCCGGTGCAGGGGGACAGGAACTGTCTGTATTTAAAGAATCCGCTGCGCAGGCATTTGTGACAGGGGAACTCAAGCATCATGAAGAGCTAGAAGCCGCTCGTTTGGGGCAAACCGTTGTGATGGCAGGCCATTTTGAAACAGAAGTTATGTTTGCAGAAGAACTTAAACAATATCTGCAATCCAAAAGCGATTCCGTAGAGTGGATTTTGTCCGCTTGTGAAACATCTGCATTGAAAGTATTGTGAGGGAATTATGGCATTAGACGGTTCATTTTTACGTCATATCAAACATGAATTAGAAGAAAAAATAATCGGTGCCAGAGCCGATAAAATTTATCAGCCCAACCGTGAGGAAATTATCATTGCCTTTCGTACCAGACATGAGGCTTTGAAAGTGATTTTTTCGGCCAGAGCCAACAGTGCACGCGTGGGGATTATTGAAAACACACCTGAAAATCCTAAGCAGCCGCCTATGCTCTGTATGCTGCTGCGCAAAAAATTACAGGGTGCAAGAGTGGTCAAAATCCGCCAGCCGGAGCTGGAACGCGTGCTGCATTTTGATTTTGATGCTGTCAATGAACTGGGCGACCGTGTGACGCTGACGCTGACGGCAGAGATTATGGGCAAATACAGCAATATTATTTTGAGTGATGAAGCGGGGAAAATCGTTGACTCCTTGAAAAGAGTGGATGCCGAAATGTCTTCCCAGCGTTTGGTCTTGCCGGGGCTTACTTATGAGTTGCCGCCACCTCAAAATAAATTGAATATTTTGGTGACAGACGGAGAAGCCTTAGTCAAAAAATTGCAGGAAATTCCCGCAGACAGAGAGCTTGCCAAAGCTTTGCTTAATGTTTTGCAGGGCGTATCTCCCGTTGTCTGCCGTGAACTCCAACATCAAGTTGGCAGAGGACAATTTTTAAATCATAAGGAACTCAATGAAGAACAGATTTTTCGCTTGAAATTCTACTATGAAAAGTTGCGGGCTACCATTTTGGAAACCACAGGAATCCCGCAAATGGTGGTTGATTCCTCTAAACGTCCTATTGATTTTTCATTTATACCGCTTCACCAATATGGAACCTCCGCAATTGTGCAGGAAAAGGAAAGCTTTTCGGCCCTATTAAGTGATTTCTTTGAAGAACGTGATGCCAGAGATCGTATGCGCGTTAAACAGCAGGATTTATTAAAATTTTTGACGAATCTTTCTGAGCGCTTGTCCAGAAAAATTAATCTTCAAAAAGCCGAATTGGCACAGTCGGTCAATCGAGATGAACTTAGAATTGCCGGTGATTTGCTCAGTGCCAACCTGCATGCAATCCCAGTGGGAGCCTCGTCGGTTAAGCTGGAAAACTTTTATGATGAAACAATGGCTAAGATTGAAATTAAATTAAATCCGGCTTGGAGCGCTTCACAAAACGCACAAAAATATTATAAGGATTATCGAAAAGCGAAAACAGCAGAGCAAAAATTAAAAACACAAATACAGGTGGCAGAAGAAGAACTTGCCTATATTGATACCGTTTTTGAATCACTTTCCCTGGCAAAAACGGAACAGGATTTAATGGAAATCCGTGCGGAATTGATACAGGAAGGTTACATCAAAAAATCACAGGGTAAGAAAGAAAAGGATATTTCGGTTAGTTCTCCTTTGAAATTTACAATTAAAGACGATTTTACCGTGCTTGTGGGCAGAAACAATCGTCAAAATGATAAACTTACCATGAAACTGGCTAAAAAACAGGATATTTGGTTTCATGTGAAAGGTTATCCCGGCTCTCATACGGTTTTAATCACCGAGGGCAAAACACCGGATGAAGAAGTCATGAAACAGGCGGCTGCTTTAGCGGCAAAATACAGCAGGGCCAATGGACTGACACAAGTTCCTGTAGATTATACTGAAATTCGCCATGTGACAAAACCGCAGGGAGCAAAACCGGGAATGGTAAATTATGTAAACTACAAAACGATATTTGTAGCACCCCAAGCATAAAGGGATAAAAAAGTGAAATTTTGGCGAATTAAGACTTGATTTTTAAATGTGGCTATGCTATAATACTCAAGCAGTTAATTTTTACTGTTTTGCAGTATTATATGTGGGGGATTAGCTCAGCTGGGAGAGCGCTACACTGGCAGTGTAGAGGTCAGCGGTTCGATCCCGCTATTCTCCACCAAGTGAAAAAGAATCCGAACCATTCCTTATAGAATGCCGGTTTTAAAATTCTGTTTTGAAAATTAAATTAGTTTCTACGAAGTAAATTTAAGTAAGGAAGATATTATGTTTTCAATTTTACTTGCTATCATATATGTTGCTTTTGTCAGTCTGGGCTTGCCTGATTCTTTACTAGGGTCGGCATGGCCGGTTATGCATGGACAGCTGAATGTCCCCTTGTCTTATGCGGGAATTGTGACGATGGTTATTGCAGGGGGAACAATTGTATCAAGTCTACTGTCTGACCGGCTTACTCGAAAACTGGGTACAGGGCTTGTCACTGCAATCAGCGTACTTTTGACTGCGATAGCGCTATTTGGTTTTTCAATCTCAAATTCATTCATTTTTCTTTGTTTATGGGCAATCCCATATGGGTTAGGTGCAGGTGCGGTAGACGCTGCACTCAATAACTTTGTTGCACTGCATTATGCCTCCAGACACATGAACTGGCTGCACTGTTTTTGGGGTGTTGGTGCTGCAATTAGCCCTTATATTATGGGATATCATCTTACTAAAGGTTTGGGTTGGAGCAGTGGATATCGATTTATCGCTGTTTTGCAAATAGTTTTGACAATCATTCTGTTTTTTACGCTTCCGTTATGGAAAAAGAATAATCCTCATTGCGAAACAGATGAAGTACAAACAGGTAAAATAGGTATCTTACAGGCCCTTAAGATAAAGGGAGTAGGGTTTATGTTGGTTGCTTTTTTTGGCTATTGCGCATTGGAGAGTACAACAGGACTTTGGGCAAGTAGTTATTTAGTACAGCAGCGTGGTATTTCTGCTGAAATAGCAGCTCAATTTGCCTCACTTTATTATCTTGGTATCACCATTGGCCGATTTATCAGTGGTTTTATTGCAGAAAAAATAGGAGATCGCCGCCTGATTCGTTTTGGTACACTTTTGATGATAATGGGAATTATCCTGATAGGACTTCCGATGCAGAACAATATTTGGGCCTTAGCGGGAATTGTTGTGGTTGGTTTAGGAGGAGCCCCGGTATATCCTTCGATTATTCACTCAACTCCTGATAATTTTGGAAAAGAAAATTCACAGGCGGTTATTGGCATCCAAATGGCCAGCGCATATGTAGGAAGCACCTTTATGCCGCCTTTATTCGGATTAATTGCTCAAAATATTACCATAAGCGTTTATCCCTTTTACTTAATGGCGTTTGCCGTGCTGCTGCTGTTGATGTCCGAAAAATTGGTGAAAATGAAAAAAGCCGATAATAAACGTCAAATAGAAAATAGCTAATTCAATTAAGAATAGAAATGCAAACAGGAAGAACAGCGGTATTCAAAGCCGCCTTCCTGTTTTTTATAAAGAGGGAGATTTTTTGGTCGAGAGCAGTTTTTACCATAAATTTATTTTTCTTGGTTTGATAATTTACTTAGGGTAAATTTTTTACAGTATTATACTGATTTCCACTATTATGGTCGATAAAAAAATATATAATAAATGAAATATCGATAAAGAGA
>URPG01000226.1 GCA_900549675.1 uncultured Oscillospiraceae bacterium
GTAAGGATTGCTCTCTTTTGCACTTTTACAAGCCGTTAAGGTCAAAAATATTAAACCGGTCATCATTAATGCTGCTGCTTTTTTCATACATGAACCTTCTCATTCTATTCGTATTTCATTCTGTTTAATAAATCAAGTGAATTTTATCCTACCATGAAAAACCATGTGCGTCAAACTTTTTTGCCCAAGATACAAAAAAACCTGCTGAAAACTCAACCACACAACACGAATTTAAAAATAATTTTCGCACCCTTTTCTCTCCATATCCATATCATAGATTAATCCCAATCAAAACATTTATTGGTTTTATTTTCTATTATCTCAAAATATTCAGAATCTTTTTCGCAATTCCACTACTTTACCCACAACACTGATTGGGGTATCTTTTAAATTATAAATTTGAGGGTGATGCTCAGCATTATCAGACTGCGGAGAGAGAATGACGGTATCCCCCTGCCGGTTAAAGCGTTTTACCGTTGCCTCATCTCCGTTCACCAGCACCACGGCTATTTCTCCGTTTTCCACAACAGGCTGTTTATGCACAACTAAAATATCGCCTTCATGAATACCAATGGCATTCATGCTGTCTCCTTTAGCGCGTAAGGCAAAATAGTCTTCTTCCTGTTCAAAATCACAGGGAATATAATCTTCTATATTTTCGGCGGCATACATGGGCATTCCACAGGATACCTTCCCCAAAAGCGGCATACGCCCTTTCGGCAAATAAGGGATCAGCCCTGCTTTGTCTAATTTTTCCTGTTCGGAAAAGGACGAGTCTAAATCCCCCAAGCCGCAGTCGAGGGCTTTAGTAAGAGCTTTTATCGTGTCCAAATTCGGATTCTTCGTAATGCCCGCCATAATTTTTTTAGCCGTGCTGATAGGAACACCCGATTTTTCAGATAATTGACGAATTGTCATTTTTCGGTTTTTTCGGATTTCGTTGATTTTTTCCAAGCCCATTGCACTTTACACCCTTTTCTCTAAAATGTTACTTCAATAATAAACTTTTGTTCTCACTTTGTCAAGAAAATTGTTCCTTTACAGGAACTTTTATTCTCATTAGCCTTGACAAGTTCCTTGAATGGTTCTAAAATTAAAAACATAAATTCTTTTTAAGGAACAACTTCGAAAAATAAGAGGTGTAAAATGAATTCACTTGGCGAGAAAATTCGTGAAAAAAGATTAAAAGAAAAAATGACGCAAAAAGCACTTGCTGAAAAGTCCGGCATTTCCGTAAAAATGCTTAGAAACTATGAAATTGGCAAAAACGAACCTGGAGCGGCTGCTTTAAGTTGGTTAGCCGTTACATTGAATGTATCTTCTGACTGGCTGTTAGGCATTGATTGTTCGCAAAAGAAAGGAACGGAATTTAAATACAACGCCAGCTAATCTTAAAAATCTGACAGAACCCCAGCAAGGAGGTGTCTATTATCGACAGCAACATCATTGTCGCCCTTTTGTCTTGTGTTGGAACCATTCTAGGTTCTGCTTTTGGTGTATTAGCCAGCCAAAAGTTAACGCGCCACCGCATTGAACAACTGGAAAAAAAGGTTGATAAACACAATCAAGTGTTAGAGCGCACTGCCATTTTAGAAGAAAAAGTAAAGGTGATTAATCACCGCATCGAAGACATCGAGCATATTATTAAGTAAGGAGCAAATATATGAATGACCACAGAATATCAGTAGGTACAATAGTCCGCACGGTTTGCCTGGTTTTAGCTTTAATCAATCAGGTATTGCTCTTAACCGGTAAAAGTCCGCTCCCGATTGAAGACGAAACCATTTCCTCCCTTATCAGCACACTGGCAACCATCGTGGCTTCGCTGGCTGCTTGGTGGAAAAATAACAGTGTGACAAAAGAGGCAATTGAGGCGGACAAACTCTTACAACAACTCAAGAAAAAGGAGAATTCTTAATATGTCCCCTATTTTTGGTATCGACATCTCTTATGCCAATGGAAATGTCGACTTCAATGCTTTAAAAAAGGCCGGTGTAAAATTTGTCATTCTGCGCTGTGGATTCGGCAACGATTTAACGCATCAGGACGACGCACAATATTTTGCCAATCTAAAGAAATGTAAAGAGCATGATATGCCATATGGCGTTTATCTTTACTCTTATGCAAAAGACAAAGACATGGCAAAAAGTGAAGCAAGGCATACCTTGCGCTTGCTGAAAGACGCCAATCCGGTCTATGGCGTTTGGTATGATCTGGAAGATAAGATCCTTCCCGGCGGAAAGGAACTAATTGACATTGCCGTAACCTATTGTGAACAAATTAAAGCCGCCGGCTATTATATCGGCATTTATGCCAATCTTTATTGGTTTAATACAAAATTAAATGATTCTAAATTAGACGGATACGGCAAATGGGTGGCTCAATGGAGTGATAAATGCACGTATGAAAAACCATTTGATATCTGGCAGTTTACAGATTCTTACAAGATTGGCGGAAAATCTTTTGACGGTAATTATGCCTATAAAGACTTTTTATCCGACACACCGCCGAGCAAAGAGCCGGAAAACAAACCCACTAAACCGGAACCAAATCCGTCTAAGCCTACTCCCAAACCAAGCGACACACAGTATGTCGTAAAATCGGGAGATACCCTAAGCGGGATTGCCGCACAATTCGGCACCACCTATCAAAAGCTGGCTGAAATCAACGGGATTTCCAACCCCAACCTTATCTATCCCGGGCAGGCCATTTATCTCAAAGCTTCTGACAAACCGGGCGAAAACCCTGCGTCGAAACCATCAGCCAAGCCAAATACAAACCAATATGTCGTAAAATCAGGGGATACCTTGAGCGGTATCGCCGCACAATTCGGTACCACCTATCAAAAGCTGGCTGAAATCAACGGGATTTCCAATCCCAACCTTATTTATCCCGGTCAAATCATTTATCTAAGAACCGCCAAAAAACCTGCCGACCACCAATACGTTGTTAAGTCCGGTGATACGCTAAGTGATATTGCCGCACAGTTTGGCACCACGTATCAAGTGTTAGCAAAAATAAACGGAATTTCCAATCCAAATTTAATTTACCCGGGTCAGGTTCTCAAACTCTCCTAAACCGTTAACTTTTATTTTATAGTGGCTGACGAAAGGAACGTCTTATCAATTAAGGCGCTCCTTTCTTTTCATTTTTTATGTTTAGGCGTTATTTGACTGCAAATGTCACAATAAGGGCTTATCTTTGTATAAAGGTTGTATCTTGTCCTGAAAATGAGTATAATAAGGTACAATTACAGAACTATATTGTACGCGGAGGTACAACACCCATGAAAAATTTCTTCTGCAAACGGATTGCCGCCTGTTTTATATCGGCTTTTACCCTAGTTGTTTTTACTGCTTGTAAAACCACGGATAGCCCTTCCGACTCAACCCTCCCAAGCCTTTCCTCAACACCGCAGTCTTCTGTTTCCGATAACCAAGATATCACCGAGAATCCGAAAAACGGTGCGGATACCGAAACTGTCACCATACAAGATTTTAAGGGCAATGTTGAGATTCCCTCCAATCCCAAAAAGGTGGTGGATGTCAGCGGAAGCAGTGACCTGCTTTATATTTTAGGATACCCCTTGGCCGGAACTGCCAACACAGACGAGAACAACTCTACTGAGCTGCCTGTTTTCCTCAAAGACATATTATCCTCTGTGCCTATTGTTGAGCCGAATGCGGAACAGATTCTTGCGCTTTCTCCCGATTTAGTGGTGCTTTCCACTGAACAGGAAAATTTATATGAAGAGGTAAAAGACAAAGTGCCTGCTGTCATTTTGGAACTCTCTCCTATTCATTGGGAAAATAATTTATCCACGCTTGCTAGCACCTTCGGAAAAACGGCCACCGCCGATGCATGGCTTGCCCAATATCAAAATAAAGCAGAAGAGGTGGGCGCCGAGATTCGTCAAAGACATGGAGCGGATACTACTTCTCTCTTTTTAA
>URPG01000227.1 GCA_900549675.1 uncultured Oscillospiraceae bacterium
CCTGCCGTAGCGTTCATACTGCTGCAAATGTCTTTGGTGTTTTTTGCCAACGGATTGGATGAAGCATTAAATCCAAGACTGCGGGCTGCCGGCAGCGTGAAAAGAAACAGAAGATTTTTTGCGCTTTTAAAAAGCAGGTAATGAAAATAAGCAATTTACCTGATGAAGAAAGGTAGAGCAAAATGAATAAAGAAACTTTTACAGAAGACACCTGTACCGGGATTTTTGGAGAAAGCAGTTTACAAATCAAAGATTTATGTGTGGATTTTTTATTACCCGCCGGAGATTTACAGGCAGTGTATCATTTGAATTTTGAATTGCCGGCTCATAAAATTACCGGTTTAGTGGGAGAAAGCGGCAGCGGGAAAACGACGCTGACCAGTGCCATTCTTAAAACGGTATCAAATCCCGGTAAAATCACGCAGGGAGAAATTCTTTTTGAAGGTAAGGATATTTTAAAGCTGTCAACGGAAAAATTGAGAGAATTTCGCTGGCATGATATTGCCATGGTATTTCAGGCAGCGCAAAACTGCTTGAATCCCTCGATGACCATACAGGAGCAATTTATTGAAACCTATATGGCGCATCAAAAAAACAGCAGTACCAAAGAAATTCTTTCACTTTCCAGACAACTTTTAAAGCGGGTAAAACTGGATGCCGACCGTGTCTTGAAAGCATATCCGCATGAACTGTCTGGCGGAATGAAACAAAGAGTTATGATAGCCTTTGCACAAATATTGAATCCGCCTATTTTATTGTTGGATGAACCAACCACCGCATTAGACGTTATCACGCAGGATTATATTTTTACACTTTTACAGCAAATGCATGAAGAAACGCATAAGACGATGCTGCTTTCAACACATGATATTGCTGTAGTAGCAAAAATCTGTGATTATATGGCCGTGATGTATGGGGGATGTATTGTTGAAATGGCAGATATTTTCACCATGTTTGAAAAACCGGCTCACCCGTATACACAAATGCTGATTCAAGCGGCACCCTCGCTTGTGGGGGATTTACAGCAAAGAAATGCGATACCGGGCGCTCCGCCGAATTTAATGGAAGAAAGAAAAGGTTGTATTTTCGCGCAGAGATGCCCCTTTGCAGAGGAAAGATGTCAGAATGAATCACCTCAAATGTTGTTGCTGGAGAAAGAACATTTGGTGGCTTGCCATAAAGCAGAAGAGGTCAGGGGGAGGGGAATGCGGTGAACGTGAGCGAACCTATTGTCAATTTAAAACACATCGAAATGAACTTTAAAAAGAAAAGCGGTTTTTTTCAAAAGAACAGTACGGTAAATGCACTGCATGATATTGATTTATCCATTTATCCCGGAGAGGTTATGGTAGTGGTGGGAGAAAGCGGCAGTGGAAAATCAACCATGGCGAATGTAATTGCGGGCTTACTCAAACCCACACAAGGGGAATTTTCATTTCATGGAATACCGGTCGATAAAATGTCATCACAGCAAAAAATGGAATATCGCAATAAAGTGCAGATGGTACAGCAAGATTCTTATGCTGCATTGAATCCCATGCGCAGAATGATTAAAACACTTGGGGACCCGCTTATCATAAAAAAATTGGCAACCGCTAAAAATGTAGAGAAAAAAGTGGCTGAATTTTTAGAAACGGTTGAGCTAACGCCCGCAGAAAATTATATGTATAAGTATTCTCATCAGCTTTCCGGCGGGCAACGGCAACGTATGCTGATTGCACGGGCAATTTCCATGAACCCACAGTTGATTTTGGCGGATGAACCGGTTTCAATGATTGACGTATCGCTGCGGGTGGCTGTTTTAAATCTTCTGGCAAAATTAAATGAAGAACGTCAAATTGCCATTATGTATATTACGCATGACCTAGCCACAGCACGCTATGTCGGAAAAGACGGTAAAATTGCAGTGATGTATTTAGGTCAAATTATTGAAACAGGCAATTTGCAGGAGGTTTTGGCAAATCCACAGCACCCTTATTTAAGAGCGCTGCTTTCAGCCGTTCCCATACCAAATCCAAGGCTTGCCAGACTTCCTCGGGAATCCATTATTAAAAATACAGAAGAAAATGGTAAGGAGATTCCTTCCGGCTGCCGCTTTCATAATCGTTGTGCCTATTGCCAGGAAATTTGTAAGACCACGGTGCCCATAATGGCGAAATATCAAGCTTCAAAAGTAGCCTGCCATCTCGTAGGGGAACTGCCGTCTTTTCAGCTTTATCAACGTGTGCAAAACCGTGAACCTGTTTTATCAGGAGGGGAAAAATGAAATGAAAAAGAATGAATCGCTTTTAAGGGAAGAAAAAACGACCCAAGCTTTGACAGAATATGATGAATTGGTTTTGTCACAGATAAGACCGTATGCCGGTGCCTCTATTCTTTGTCTTTTTCTTGCGCTTGTATGTCTTTTTATTCTTAGGCTGCGCGTCGCGGAAATGTCGTTTTGGCTGTGCCTGCTTACTGCATTGTTAAATGCCGCATTTTTAATTTTTTGTGCTGTCAGAGCAAAGAAAATTCGAAAATAAGTAAGAATGTGAATATTAAAAAGCTGAGCAGAAACTTAATGGTTTTCTAATGCAATGGCTTTTGTACTTCTGCCGATTCTTAATTTTCCTGGAATCAAAAAAAAGGAGCAGGCGTTGTGAGCCTGAAAATGGCACAGCCGGTCGACGGCATATTCAGCAATATAAACTTCATTTTGTTTAATGTGAGTGAATTCATAATCATTGTCAAGACGAGAAGGAAAGTCAAAACAAAGGATAGAAACATCCTGCGGGATTTTTAAAGAAAGGCCTTCCAATGCCTTTTTGGCAATTAAGGCGACATTATATTCAGCGGCAAAAACGGCTGTAATTTGCGGATTGTTTTTAAAATGTTCCTTTAAGATATGGACATTGGCTTCTATTGTTTCAGATTTATTCTTTTGGGGAAGAGTGGAACTGATTTGGTCAAACCAAAGAGAGCGGTCAGGGCGTAAGCCCATTTCTTCATAGGCTAAAGTCATGCCTTGAATTCGACCGTCAAGCGCACTGTTGGATTGAACAGGCGGAGAAAGAAAAGCAATGTTGCGATGTCCGTTTTTTAAGAGATACCGAGTAGCTGTTTTGCTGCTTTCAAGATTATCCGTACCGATAAAACAAGACGAAACACCGGGATAACAGCGGTCAATAATAACAACAGGGAATTTTTCTAAAAGCAATTGTAAAATAGCAGGACTGTAAGACTCACCATGCAGCGGCATAATACCGATTCCATCAACGCCGGCGGCCAGCATAGACGCAATAGCCTCGTTTTCCAATTCTAAGCTGCCGTAAGAACGTCTAAACATAAAATTAATATTTTGACGGGAACAGGCGCCTTCAAAGCCCACAAAGAGATCCATACCAAAAGTATCGGAGATATCAGGGACGATAAGTCCCAATAATTTTTGTTTTCTCTCTGCGGCTGGTTTGCGTTGATGGCATCCGATAGGGCGAATCCCTAATTTGTGTGGGCTTTGAACAAAGGAACCCTTTCCTTGCAGACGAAGAATCACCCCTTGTTCGGCAAGAATATCCAAGGCACGTTTACTGGTGATTCGACTTACATTAAATTGTAAGGCAAGCTCTTGTTCAGAGGGAATTCGGTCGCCTGTATTCAATATACCGGATTGAATTTGTTCACAGATAAAATGATAAATTTCTTTGTAGAGAGGAGCTTTCATCAGTTTCACCTTCCAATCTGTTTGCAATTTTCTATGGCCTATCAGTAAAATGTTTATTTATATGAAAATTAAAACTGTGGAAATTGGTAGAGATAAAATGGATGGATTTTTCTACACGGGTAAATATAATGAAAAACTATTGATTATAGTCCATTATAGCATACAATGACAGAAGAAAATGACCGATTTCTTTGGATAACAAATCGAAAGGTAAAATCATTAAGCATTACTTAAAAATCAAATAATTG
>URPG01000228.1 GCA_900549675.1 uncultured Oscillospiraceae bacterium
GTTTCTATGGCAGCAAAAAAAGGAGAAAATCTCCGCGTGATTTATTTTTCTGCTAAACCTCTGCATGAGCCTGTGGCTTGGGGCGGTCCTATTGTCATGAATACCAACGAGGAACTTCGGACAGCTTTTTCAGAACTGAATGAGGGTACCTTTATCAAGCATCGTCCAATCTCTTAAAAACAAAAATTATTAATTTGGAGTGTAAATAAAATGAAAAAAATACTAGCAATTGTCGGTTCTTTCCGTAAAAATTCTTTTAATGAACAACTGGCTTTGGCCGCCAAGGAAGTATTGGGTAATCGGGCAGAATTAGAAATACTGGATTATTATGACGTACCATTTTTCAATGAAGACAATGAGTTTCCGGCACCGTCAGCGGTTGCTTTTGCCAGAGAAAAAGTAAAAGAGGCGGATGGTGTATGGTTTTTCACGCCGGAATATAATCATTCCTATCCGGGAATCTTAAAAAATTTGTTGGACTGGCTTTCACGACCAATCAGCCAAGACGAGCCTCAAGTTTTGGCAGGCAAGCCAACGACCGTTAGTGGTATTGCGTATGGTATGGCAGGCACCGCCGTGGCACAGGAATATTTAATTTCTTTGCTCAACTTTCTCAATATGAGATTGATGAATTCTCCACGCTTGATGGTGGGCAATTTGCCGGAACAGCTGGATGAGCAAGGCAGAGTAAAACTGACCATAAGTGCTAAATTCCTGGAAGACCAAGTCAATGCCTTCTTGGATTTCATAGGGTAATCATTGTCCAAACGGTTTTGGTTGTTTATATGCCGGTTTGATACAAGCTTTAATCAAGAGAAATAACAAACAGCGAACATTAAAAAGGACTTTCTCAGGCGAGAAAGTCCTTTTTGCTTCCAATGAATTTTTTATATCAGCCTAATCCCAAAGAGAAAAATTAGAAGCTTATTCAGCGTCCTTTTCTTCTCCATCATTTTCTGTCGGTTTAGGTGTTACTGTAACAAGAGCCACCTCAACGCGGTGATCTTTGATTTCAGAAACATGAATGGAAAGATTATCATATTCCATGTCAAGCTCGGTACCGTCATCGGGAATGGAATTATAAGTACCTAAAATGAATCCGCCGAAAGTGTCATACTCTTCTGTTGGCAAAGAAACCTTTAAATGCTTTTCCACTTCATCCAATTCTGCCCAGCCAAGGATTTTCCATTGATTTTCCGCAATGGGCAAAATCTCAATTTCGGGAGGCTCGTTGATGTCATCATCTAAATCACCGACCAATTGCTCAAGCAAATCATTCATAGTAACAATACCCGTTACGCCGCCGTATTCGTCTAAAATAATGGCAAAGTGATTGCGGGTTTGCTTCATACGGTGAAACAGAACATCGGCCTTAATGCTTTCAGGTACGAAGAAAGCAGGTGAAACCGCGTTTTTAAGAATTTCTTCTTTGGTTGTTTTTTCCAAGCGGAAATAATCTTTTGTGTTGAGTACGCCGATAATGTTGTCCACACTGGCGTCACAAATCGGCAGAATGGTATGACGACTGATTTTTATGGTTTTATCCCATTCTTCAATAGGGTCAGCCATCCACAGAAGTGACAAATCAGTGCGGTGAGTAGCAATTTCATCGGCAGTAATGTTATCAAATTCAAATACATTCTGAATCCATTCCTTCTCGGAATTATCAATGGTCCCTTTTTCACTGCCCACATCAACCATCATGCGAATCTCTTCTTCGGTGACTTCATCATCATTGGCGTTGGGGTCGATTTTGAGAAGTCTTAATAAAGCGTTGGTGGAAAGCGTCAGCAGAGAAACAATCGGGCGAAACAGGCTGGACATAAAGCTGATAAAGCCTGACATGGCAAGCGCCAGTTTTTCAGCTTTTTTCATGGCTACTCGTTTGGGAACCAACTCACCGAAAATTAAGGTAAAGTAAGATAAAATTAATGTGACGACAACCAAACCGATTGTGTTGAGCGTGGAACGGGAAAGGCCAACACCCAAATTATAGAGCCAGTCAGAAAATAAAGTTGAAAAATTGTCTGCTGCAAAGGCACTGCCCAAGAATCCCGCAAGGGTTATGGCGACTTGGATTGTAGATAAAAATCGTGCGGGCTGACTGGTTAATTTGGCAAGACGAACAGCTCGTTTGTCGCCTTCTGCAGCCAATTTGGCGATTTTGTTGTCATTGATTGAAATAACGGCAATTTCTGCACAGGCAAAGACAGCGTTTAAAGCGATTAAAACCACCTGTAAAAACAGTTGCCATCCGATAGGAACGTCGTTCACTGATAAATCCTCCTAGAATAATAATTAATAAAAGCAAAAAAACACAACCTGTATGAGGTACATACAAGTTATGCTTTATTCAAAATAATATTGACCATAGAAATCATCGATAATCGATCGGCGTTATTACTGTCGTCTGAATCGTCCACGAAGACACACTCCTAAATTGCTTTTGAGATATATTATATATCATGGAAAAATAAAAGTCAAACGTTAATTTCCAAAATCAAATTGATTTTTACTTAGTTTTTTGTATATAATAGAAACAAAAATGATAATCTTAAAAATGGTAAAGGAGCGAAGAGAATGAGAATGGTAGATATTATTCACAAAAAACGTGACGGACAAGAGCTTTTGCCTGAGGAAATACAATTTTGGATAGATGGTGTAACCAATGGCAGCATTCCCAATTATCAAACCTCCGCTCTTTTAATGGCAATTTATTATCAGAGCATGACCGATGAAGAGGCGGCCTGCCTGACACTTGCCATGGCAAACTCAGGAGATATCATAGATTTATCGGCCATAAGGGGCATTAAGGTTGATAAGCACAGCACCGGCGGAGTGGGCGATAAAACAACGTTGGTGCTGGCATCGATTGCCGCTTCTTTGGGTGTTCCTGTGGCGAAAATGAGTGGAAGGGGATTGGGGCATACCGGCGGAACCATTGATAAATTAGAAAGTATCCCGGGATTTAAAACTGATATCCCGACCAAACAGTGGATTAAAATGGTGCAAAAGGTAGGGGCATCGGTAATTTCTCAATCCGGTAATCTTTGTCCTGCCGACAAAAAGCTGTACGCTTTAAGAGATGTTACCGGCACAGTGGAAAGCATTCCGCTAATTGCCGCCAGTGTTATGAGCAAAAAGATAGCCGCAGGCGCCGACCGCATCTTATTAGACGTTAAAATGGGAAGCGGAGCCTTTGTCAAAACGCAGAAGGAAGCGGAAAAGCTGGGAAACCTAATGAAAAGTATCGGTGAAAAAGCAGGGCGAAAAACCGAGATTATGATTACCGACATGGACAAGCCTTTAGGGAGAAATATCGGAAATGCTTTGGAAATTATAGAAGTTTGTGAAACCCTACAGGGAAAAGGTCCTAAAGATTTAACGGACTTGTGTTTGGATTTGGCGGCACATATGCTGGTTTTGGGAGAGAAAGCAACAGATTTTCAAGAAGGGCGGCAGCAAGCGGCATCTGTTTTACAAAACGGGAAAGCCTTTGCTAAATTAAAGGAAATTGTGGCGGCACAGGGGGGAGAGGTTCGCTATATCGAGGAAAACAGTTTGTTTGCAATTTCACCGGTTCATTATGCGGTTCGTTCTAAAAAAACAGGTGAAATTTCTCATCTTAACGCTGAAGACTGCGGCATTGCCGCCATGATTTTAGGAGCAGGACGTGAAACCGCAGACGGTCAAATTGATTACGGAGCGGGCATTATTTTGCACAAAAACCAAGGGGATGAAGTAAAGACGGGAGAGGTGTTGGCAGAGCTGTTTTCTCAGAGCAAAGAAAAATGCCTTACAGCAGAAGAAATTCTGTGTAAGGCATATGAAATCGTATAAAATATTTTGCGGAATTAAAAACAGCCCATTATAAGTCGGGTCCTACTACGGGGGCAGGATAGTCAACGCCGAATGTTTCTACTGTGACTTTTTCCATGA
>URPG01000229.1 GCA_900549675.1 uncultured Oscillospiraceae bacterium
GATTTCTGCCCGTTAGATGATCAGAACCACCATTACAGGTGTCTGGCAAATTATGAATAGAGTACCATCCTACCGCCGTATCTGTACAACTATCCCCTGCCAGTAATCCACTGTCTTTACAATATACCTTTTGAACCACATCCTCGCTCAGTGTATATCCGTTGTTTTCAAAATTAAAATTATTTAATAAATATTCGGATATAGCCTTCCACATAACTTTAGCGGTATTGGTATCCGATAAAGGTACGTTTCTGTCTGCATATCCATTCCAAATAGCAGAAACAAATTTAGAAGTACCTCCAACAAACCAAATATTGGTTTCTTTTTCAGTTGTACCAGTTTTACCCCATACATCCGCTTCTCTTGGCAATGAGGCCATCATTTGGGCTGTACCCCAAGGATTCGTAATCGGTTCATGCAATAATTTATTCATAATCGTAGCCGTATCTGGAGAGATAATGGGTTCACCATGGACATTTCGATTGTCTAAAATAACATCTCCATTGCTGTCAGTGACATACAAGTATGTGTAAGGTTCATGATAAACACCTCCACTGCCAAAAATTTGAAAAGCTGAAGCCATTTCTTTGGTTGTTGTACCATAAGTTAATCCGCCTAAGGCTAAAGGCGATCTACCTATATCGTTTTGGTTTAGATATCTTAAGTGAAGTTTTTGGCTTAAGAAATTATAAGACTCTTCAGCACCTAGCATATCCAACACACGTACTGCAGTTGTATTTAAAGATTCTGCAAGTGCACGGCTTAAAGGTACCTTGCCCATAAATCCGGGACTAAAGTTATTCGGACCTGCGCTGCCATCATCATGATATCCAGGAACAGGATTATCCTCTACCAATGTAGCATATGTCAATAACCCTTTTTCTATAGCAGGTGCATAAACAGCAATAGGTTTGATAGATGAACCGGCCTGTTTAGGTCCGTTTGTGGCAATATTGAGAATTCGGTCGCTTGTCTTTTCTCCTCTGCTGCCAATAACCGCTAATACTTTACCGGTATAATCCATTGCATAATAAGAGAAATTTACTTCAGGGTCACTGGGTAAAATATCTTGGTCCAAAACAATCTGTTCAACACCTTTTTGTATTTTAGGATTTTTTGCCAAGTAAACCGTTAACCCGCCGCTTCTTAAATATTGTTCCGCAAGATCTTCAGAAAGATTTTTGGTTTCCATTAAATCTCGAATCACATCATCATAAGCGGCCTCATCATACCAGTCCATTGAAGCGGCACTGTTAGTTTCTTCATCATCTGAATCGTCTTCATTGTGGTTGCCAAATGTCATTACTTCAGATTTTTTGAGGGCGTCTTCGTATTCCTGTTTAGAAATTAATCCTTGATCATACATTTCATCCAAGACAATTTCACGACGTTCTTTATTGTTATCTGGATGTATTAGAGGATTATACTTATATGGGTATTGTGTAATGCCCGCAATAGCAGCACATTCGGCAATATCACAATCTTTAATGCTTTTCCCAAAATAGGCCCTTGCAGCAGCTTCAACACCCTGATAATTGCCGCCAAAGTTAACTACATTAAGATAGGCAGTAATAATTTGCTCTTTAGAAAATTCCTTTTCTAAATTAATAGCCGTAAATATTTCTTTTACTTTACGCATAATACTGTTTTGGTCTTTTTGTGTAACATTTTTGATCAATTGCTGTGTCAGAGTAGAACCACCGCGGCCATCGCCGCCGCCTACCAGCATTCTTACAGCATTTAGTGTTGTTTTAAAATCCACACCATTGTGTGTCCAAAAACGCTTGTCCTCTATAGCAACCATAGCATCCAGCATATGTTTGGGAATATCTTTATACTCGACAATAACACGCTGAGCTTCGGCACTATATAAATTAAGTGTTTTTTTCCACTCGCCATTTTCATTTTGAACCATAAATTGAGAATTCAAGCTTAACTCTAAATCCGCAATATTGGGTGGCTGAATGTCTTTAAAAGTCATAATATAAGAAAGCACCGCAATACCAACTAGTATACCAGAAAACATAAAAATAAAGAAAAACGTTTTCAAAGCTTTTACAATCATTGAAAACGCCGTTTTAATGGTTGCAGCTGCAGCGGTAGAAGTTTCTCCTTCAACCCGACCTTGCGGCGGTATAATTTGCGAAGTCGCATATTGATTTAAATCTTCTTTTGTACGCACAATGAGCCTCCCAATTATTAAAAATTGTATAGCTTAGGTATAAAATGGAAAAAATACCCCAGACTATACCTGAGGTGATTTTAAATGGACCAAGAATATCCGCATCAACCACTTATTACATCTGATAAAAATTCTAAAAACCCTTATCAGCGTTATACCTCTATAATTGCTTCAATTGCTTTGTTAGCAGTAGTGATTAGCTTGGTTAGCTTAACTTTTAAACGAAATCAAAACACACAACCGGCTACTGCCGCACCCAATCAAAATTATATGGACAATTATAACGCAAACCATGATACAAGTCAAGAAACTGGAAAGACCGCAGATAATGAAGAAGAAACCACAACACAACAAGATTTTTATAGAATCGGTGTCTTTGATGAAAAAATATCTGTATTTAAAAATACTGAACCAACACCTTTTCTAGTTACAAATGTATTTGTACATTCTTTGCCAAAAGAAGATTTGCGCCTTTTGCAAGAGGGAATTCAGTTCGACGATTACAACAAAGTTCGTTCCTTTTTAGAAGATTATCATTAAGAGAAATTCCGTCATCAAATCTGATGACGGAATTTTTTAGGCCAGTTCCGCTTTAATTTTATTGAGAGCTCCTTTTTCTAATCTTGAAACCTGTGCTTGAGAAATACCTATTTTATCTGCTACATCCATTTGTGTCATACCTTGCATAAACCGTAGTGACAAAATCGTCTTTTCTCTCTCATTTAAATTTCGGATTGCCTGCTTAATTGCAATTTCTTCCAACCAGCTGTTTTCATTTTTATCTCCCACTTGATCCATAATATAAATGGTATCCCCGCCATCTGAGAATACTGGTTCGAAAAGGGAAATTGGTTCTACAATAGCTTCTAGCGCAACGACAATGTCTTCTTTTTTTAACTCTGCAGCATCGGCAATTTCCTGTACAGTGGGCTCTCTTCCCATTTCATTTGTAAGCTTTTCTTTCTGCCGAATTGCTTTATAAGCAATATCTCTCATAGAACGACTGACCCGAACAGAATTATTATCTCGTAAAAATCTTCTTACCTCACCAATAATCATGGGTACACCATACGTGGAAAATTGAACACCTTGATTCAGATCAAAATTATCGATAGCTTTCATCAATCCGATACAGCCTACTTGAAATAAATCGTCTGGATTTTCCCCTCGATTGCTGAAACGGTGAATAACACTTAAAACCAATCTTAAATTACCAGCAATTAACTTTTCACGCGCTTCTTTATCTCCGTTTTGACTTTTCAGAAGAAGTTCTTTTGTTTCATCACTCTTTAAAACCTTCAAAGTCGATGTGTTCAAACCGCAAATTTCAACTTTTCCTTGCATAAGAAATACCTCCATATTCAGTTTCCTTATGAAGGTATTATTTGCTGTTTTTATTCAGTTTAGTCAACTATTCATTTCTGCCGCAACATTTTTTATATTTTTTACCGCTGCCGCAGGGACAAGGTTCATTGCGCCCAATTTTTTTATCTTTTACCACTGTTTTAGAAGATTTTTGCTCTTTATAGAGCTCTTTTTTTCTCTCAGGCGTAAGATGTTTATCCCATTCCTCTAAATTATAAAGCCAATCAGCCTGTGCTTCCACCATGTTTTTATAAAGAAGTTCCTTATCATAGTTCAAATTTACTTCTGTGCCTTCTACCATTTCCTCAATGGGATTTTTTTCTTTCAGACTATCATTAATGCCGTCTAAAAAAGCAACCATCGTCATGAGGTCAACATCATATTTTTTTGC
>URPG01000230.1 GCA_900549675.1 uncultured Oscillospiraceae bacterium
TAATGAGTGGGTGTTCAACTGGAAACAAAGGGAAAGATGGCGGATCAATAAATTCGGGAGACGTCAAAAATACAAATCTTGCCGCCAGTGAAATGAAAAAAGGGGCAGCGGCACAACAAGAAATTACGTTTGAGAAATTAGAAAAAATGGAAACATTATCACAATTATCGGACGGAACTCTGTTGGGGTATAATCAGGACTATACTCTAAAATATAGCAGCAAAGATAATGGAGTTACATGGGAAACAGCGCAGATGAATACTAAAAATCTTTTTCCGGAGGGAGAAGAATATCCTCACAACACCACCATAGACAGTGAAGGAAACGTTTATCTTGCGTTTGGCAGCCAAAATAGTCAAAATGAAAACGATGTGCCGTTTATGATTCAAAAGCTGTCTTTAGACGGAACCATCAGCAAAATTGAAATCAAAGAGGTACAACAATTCATAGAAAGCGGAGAATCCTTTGACCTCTATCAAATGGAGTCTTTATCACCGGATAGATTGCTGCTGACATTTGAATACGGCAAAACATTTGTGGAATATGAAGAAGGAAAAGTCGCCGAGGAAAATGGGAAAATAAAAAACGCAGTCTATGACCCCCATACAGGAGAAAAGGTTTATGACGTAGAAGAGAATCAAATGGATTATTTTAGAGGGGATATTTATTCGGATGATAGCAATTGGTACAGTCCGGTCGTTACAGGAGAGAGTAGTGAAACTCCTATGTTAAATTGCTTTTCTGTAAAAGATGGGAAAAAATTAAGAACCATAGAATTGAAAGATTTAAACGAAAATCCTTTTCAAAATTCTCACTTTTTCATTTCGCAGAAAACATTGTTGGTCATTGACCGTGATAATATCTATACGGTAAATCCTGAAAGCGGTGAACTGACCTTACAGCTGGAAGGCTCCAAATTAATTTATACGTTACCTGATAGCTTTTTAACAAAACTGTTTATGATAGAAGACGGTAAATTTATTGCCCTTGCTTACTCAAATGGAGATACCAAAATTTATCAATTCTACTTTGATGAAAATGCTGTTTACGATGTTAACGGCAAGCTTACGGTATGGTCTTTGCAAAAAAACGATAGTTTTGATTATTTTAAAACAGCCTTTTTAAAATTACACCCCGAGGCAGATGTAGCAATAGAGTCCTTTGTTACTGGTGAAGAATATGAGGTTACTAGTGCAGAGAAAGATGATGCGATTAAAAAAATGAATACCCGCCTATTGAGCGGAGAAGTTCCCAATATATTGCTGACAGACGGTTTGCCCGTAGAAAAATATGCCAAAGAAGGGCTTTTGGATACTTCTGCTATGCTGGGCACGTTTGAGGAGCAGTTGAAAATAGAAAATGGATTGTTTTATCTACCAACTTCTTTTGCCGCTTATGCGATGTTTACGGAAGATGAGGAAATCCTGAATGTAAAGAATTTTGATGAATGGATTTCGGTTTTAGAAAAATCTCCTAGCTTTAACTTTTTTAAAGATCGTGAAAAAATAGAGTCTTATCGAGATACCACAGGAAAATATCAATCCTTATCTTATGATATGGGTGAAATGCCGGTTTATTTTTTACCGGAAGAAACACAGCCTGTTTTGACGGCAAACGAATTTCAAGAAATATTTGATGTGTTTTGGAATCTCAATGAAACGGCAGTGGTGAAAGATTCTAAAATTGAAGAAGAAAATCTAAAAAAACTCTTGACTGCTATGAAAATAGTGGCTGAAAAATCACAGGTTTTTGAAAATGGAGAAATATATGCCAAGGGTGGCGATGAATATGATTTCTCGCAATACTATGAGCAGTCTTTGTATAGCCGTAATCATCAGAACTCTCTTGATAGTTATTATAATCAAAATATAGGAAAAGCCTCTTTGGAATGGATTGGCGATATCCGTTCTATCAGAAACTATGAAACAGGTGAAGCGATTCATCCTAATGAAAAAGTATTGGCAGCGCCTGCTTTGCAGGAGGGCGTATGGATACCGAAAACCATGTTGGCAATTGGTGCAAAAAGTGAGCGGGCAGATTTAGCGGTTGATTTTTTACAAACGGCATTGTCAGAGGAGGTACAAACGAATGTAGCAGTTGAGAGAGGTGATTTGTCAGTAGTCAAAAATGTCATGACTTTAGTAGAGAAAAAAGAAAAAGAAGAATTTGAAGAGGAACAGAACCTGCATAAAAAAGGAAATTCGGAAGAAATCATTGCGTTTAGAATGAATTTAGAAGAATTTGCACAAAAACTAAAAACGCCATTCATTACCGATGAAGCCGTCAAAATGCAGATTTGGAATCCGGCCGTGCAGTATTGCCAAGGCGAAATTTCAATGGAGGAGGCTATGAGTCAAATTCATCAAGCTACTAAAATCTATTTGGGGGAACGTGCTGGCTAAAGAATAATCATAAAATGTGCTTTTAGAACAGCAGCTTGCGTGTATAAAATTGGTGTTATAAGGAGCGTTAAGATGAAAAAAATTCAATCTATAATTTGTTTTTTTCTGGTAGCATTACTGTTGGCTGGTTGTGCTAACCCCACCCCGAACAATTCCGCTCAAACGAAAGAAAAAAAGGTGGAAATAGAAGAAAACAAGGCCAAGACACAACCTACGGCAGCGGACAGTATGAAAAAAGGAGGATTTGTGGGTACGAATATCACGCCCGAAGGCGTAGAGCAAATTCTGATTGTAGATTCTCTCAGTGACGGTACTTTGCTGATGTATGCCCAAAATCTGGATAAGAAATATGTGAGCCACGATAATGGTGAAAATTGGGAAAGTACAGATACATCGGGTTTGCCGTTTGATTTAGATAATTATGATAAAACGGGAATTCATATTGCTATTGCTCCTAACGGTTCGGCTTATAGCTGTTTGCAAAATTATAGTTCCTTTGATAAAAAACAAGATGTTTTCACGATTAAAAAAGTTGCAGGCGATGGAACGGTTAGTGAAATTTCTATTAAAGAACTCAATCAATGGCAAAAAGAGGGGAAAGGTCCGCAAATCACCTATATGGGGGCTATCAATGCAAATACACTTCATTTGAAAGGAGTTTATTGGCAGTCTGAGGGTGTTCAAATAGACATTAACAGTGTTTACAATACAGAAGACGGAGAAAAATTGTATGATATTTCTTCTGATGAATTGTATAGCGGAAAATGGACTTTCGATGAAAAAAGTATTTACCATTTAGCAGACGACGAAAATGGTCCTGTTATTGAGAGCTATGGCATTGCTGACGGCAAGACAAATCAAGAAACATCGCTTAAGGCTTATTTCAATAGCAATAGCAAAGATGTCATTACAAAAGGTGAAAATTCTGAATTTTATTCTTTGGGTAAAAGAGGGATTTATAAATTGAGTGCGGAAACAGGAGAGGTAACACAGCTTGCCAAAGTTTCCAACTTGGTGTTGGCAGATCCTAAGTACATGCCGAAAGACGCTGTTGCACTTTCTGATACCGAATTTATAGTTTCTTTTTATGCGGATAATGGCAACGAGCTTTGGAAGTTTAAATATGATGAAAATTATGTGGTAGAAGAAGATAAAAATTTGACAGTCTGGGCCTTGCGTGAGAATAGAGCTCTCCAGCAAATGGCGTCCTCCTATCTCAAAGAGCATCCCGACATGAATATAAGCATTGACTACGGATTCGCTTATGATGAACAAATGACAGCCGCCCAAAAAGATGATTATATTAAAAATATCAATACACAGATTCTTTCCGGTGCAGATGCTGATATTTTAGTGTTGGATTCTTTGCCGGCAAAACAATATGCCAAACAAGGAATTTTAGCGGATTTATCCGATAAGATTGATACCTCTGATTTTTGGGCAAATTTTGCGGAACAATTGAAAATTAATGATAAATTGTTTTATGCTCCGGTGGGCTTTACATTGCCGATAATACAAGTGAGAAA
>URPG01000231.1 GCA_900549675.1 uncultured Oscillospiraceae bacterium
TTCTCAACTTTTTTATTTCCTACTGTCCAATATCTATTGTAGTCCTACAAAGAGCGACTTTCTTTTATTATAGCAAATCTTGACAGTAATTGCAGAATATGATATGATTTTCTTATTCAGAACCGAATAATATTGGAGCGAAGGTGGGGCTCATCATGAGTGAACAGGACAATATAAAATTAGCGAAAGGCTTTGGTTATAAAGCACAGGATGTAAATCAATGTATTGAACGATTGGTTGCAAAAAAAAATGATTTAAAGAGTCAGATTGACAAATTAAGGGATGAGCTAAAAGAAAAAACTGAGCAAAATAAAAAGCTTGAAGAACAAATAGAAACATTGAAAACAGATTGCCAAAAGTTAAAAGATGCTGAGGCGAAGAGGGTAGATGATTTTGGCGAATTAATGGAAAACGGCAAAAAAATAGTAAACCAGATGTTGGAAGATGCAAAGCAAGAGTCGGCGGAAACAATTTATAAAGCGAAAACTGTTTTAGATGACGCGAAAGCTGAAGCAGAGCAAATTAAAAGCCGTTCGTTAAATGATGTCAAAAATATTTCTGCTCTATTGGCTGAAATAGCAAAAACTTCTGCGAAATCAAAAGAACATGTGGTTTCTCTATATGATCAAATCGACAGCCACTATCAAAGCTTTATTGATGAGATGCAAAAGAATGCACAAGAGATATTTCCTAAGGAATCTGATGGTCAGCAGTAAAAAGATAGTCTATTAATTCTATTTTACGTAGATTTGAAGATATAATAATCAAAAATTTTAACTTTCTATTATAAAAAAAGACACACTCTTAATTGAATGTGTCTTTTGATTTTTTCAGGAGATTATTTTTGTTCGTCAGGAATAATATCTTCTTCCTTCTTATTCCCAAAAGAAAGAAGTAAATTGAGGATGATACCAAACACAGCAGCTGTAGCAATAGCTGGCAACTCAACTCCAAAGACAGGAATCATTCCATTATCAAAACCGAAACTTCCGCCAAGACCAATAATAAGAATTACTGCAATAACCGCTAGATTTTTAGACGCAAACAAGTCCACTTTATTCTCCATCATAATAGCAATACCTTGTGCGGCAATGACACCAAATAAATAAATGGACAATCCACCGATAACAGCTGTTGGAATGGAATAAACCACATTGATAAGAGGTGTGAAACAAGAAATAATCATTGTGATAATGGCAGCGGCTGAAAGAACAGGAATGGAGAAATTCTTACTCAATACCATAGCGCTGATATTCTCACCATAATTGGTGCCTGCAGGACCGCCAATGACACCAGAAACAATATCACCGATTCCATCGCCAATCAGGTTGAGTCCAAGTTTATCTCCTAGGTTATATCGTTTATCGGAGCCCTTTTTCTTTGCCAGATTGTTGACATAAATATCTAATTGATAAATATGAGCAGTAGATTCCGGAATAGTAGCGATTGCAATCGGCATAATTGCAGCAACCGCCGCCAGAGAAGGGGTGGGTAATGTGAAATGTGGAAGAGATACAATACCTGCATCTTTAATAGTGTCAAACACCACAAAAGGAATACCGGTGGCAAGACCGATAATTACAGCAGCAATATAGCCGGTTAAAAGTCCAAATAAAATAGGAAGTTGGCTAAGCTTGCCCTTTAGATAAACAGAATATAGAATTGTGGACAAAGTAGTAATAAGAGCAATAACCCAAGCTAGACCTTCGGCAGTAGACAAAGAGGTTGCTATTGTGGTTTCGGGAATGGTCGCGGCATTTTGCATGGCATTAGCTGCTAAGGATAAACCGATGACAATGGCGATACTGCCGGTAACAGTAGGCGGCAATACTTTATCAATCGCTTTGCGCCCAACAGAGCGAATAATAATTCCTGCTGCAATAGACACAAACCCTGACATAACAATACCAAACTGAGCCACAGAGATCCTGTAATCCAATGAGGTATTGGCAAGAGCCTCTGAACTCATAATAGAAGCAATAGCGGCAATGTAGGAAAAACTAGAGCCATAGTATAAAGGGATTTTACGGCCTGTTACTAGAATGAAGCACAATGTTGCTAGACCGCTTGCAAAAATAGTAGTTGAAACATGAAAGCCTGTAATTAAGGCAACCAATACAGTGGCAGGAAACATCACCACAATTTGCTGCAAAGCATACGGAATTAATTCCAGAATAGGGGGGCGCTCGTCAGGCAAATAGCCATGAACTTCTTTGTTGTTTGACATAAAAACCTCCTGAAATAAAATAATAGGATTTGACGGCTTTTTACCGGCCAAAATCAATCGGAAATCCAAATGCAGACACAAAAATAGCCGGATCGTATGGCAACCGGTCCGTTTAAAACATCAGCGTATCTTTAATATTCGGGCATAAAAAATCATCTTGCCAAGAGATATAGACAAGACGAATCATATAGCGGAGAACAATCTTGCCGGTATTAAAATGCCGTGCGTTTAGATTCCTACTTTTCCTTACTAATTTGCTATTATGCCACAAATTTTGCGGATTGTAAAGACTTAAATTAAAATTTGATTCATTTTATTTATTTTAACAAAAAAGTACTGATGTTTTAGTTTAAAACATCAGTACTGAATAGATAGTGTGATTATCCCATTGTTACCACAACATTCACATTTTCTTTTTCTTTATCATAGGGAATGATATTTCCTTTAATGGATTGACCGTCTACTTCCAAAGAGGAGATGCCTTTTTGGACTTGATTTGGATTGTGCACTTCAATATGATAACATACACCGCGATATTCTCGTGTGATTTTAAAGTCACCAAAACCATTGGGAATGCAAGGGTTAATCTGCAAACCATGATGGGTGGGGTAAACACCCAAGATATATTGAGAAATATTGACAAAAGTCCAAGCTGCCGTACCTGTGAGCCAGCTGTTCTTTGCTTCTCCATGGAATTTGGCATCTCGTCCGGCAATCATTTGTGAATAAACATAAGGCTCGGTGCGGTGAAGCTCACTTATATCCTCTAAGTAAGCGGGGCACGTTTTCCGATAGATTTCAAAGGCACGATCACCACGTCCCACCACGGTTTCGGCAATGGATACCCATGGGTTATTGTGGCAGAAAATACCCGCATTTTCTTTGTAGCCCGGCGGATAAGAAGAAATTTCGCCAAGCTCTAAATGATATTCTGTGTAAGCAGGCTGTAGAATCATCATACCGTAGTCAGTGTCAAGATATTCTTTTGCAGAATCTAGGGCTGTCTGTGCATAACCTTCTTCCACTCCGATGCCTGCCAGCACGCAAAAACCTTGTGGTTCAATATAAATCTTGCCTTCTTTGCATTCTTGTGAACCCACTTTTTCGCCGAAAGCATCATAAGCTCGCAGGAACCATTTGCCGTCCCAGCCGCTTTTTAAAACTGCCCGGTACATTTTGTCTACTTCTGCTTTGACGTACTCCGCCTCTTGTTGGCTATTGGTTAATTCACATAGTTCAGCATACTCTAAGCCATATTTTACGAACATTCCGGCAATGAAAATGGATTCTGCAACAGGACCTTCACTAGGACCGAATGTTTGGAAGGATTCACCCGGATGTTTTGAAAAACAGTTGAGATTTAGACAGTCATTCCAGTCGGCACGGCCAATCAAGGGCAGTTCATGCGGACCTTTATGATTGACAATGTAGTCAAAAGAGCGTTTTAAATGCTCCATAAGGGGTCTAGCTGTATTGACATCATTGTCAAACGGGACCATTTCTTCAAGAATAGACCAATCTCCGGTTTCTCGAATGTAAGCACTGGTACTGGCAATTAACCAAAGCGGGTCATCGTTAAAGCCGCTGCCGATATCCGCATTGCCCTTTTTTGTTAAGGGTTGATATTGGTGGTAAGCGCTGCCGTCTTCAAATTGTGTAGAGGCAATGTCAATGATACGCTCTCTGGC
>URPG01000232.1 GCA_900549675.1 uncultured Oscillospiraceae bacterium
TCTTGCTTCATAACTTTCAATATACTTGCTTAATAGTTTTGAATAAGCCTTATCATGATACCCAATTTGAGCTATATCTTTAGTTTTTTTATGTTGTTCTTGATCTTCCTGAGATGTAGGTAAGACTTCAAAAAAGAAATTACAGAAGCGGTTAATAATAATTTGGTTGGTGCATCCAATGCAGCATCAACTTATATATAACGCAATTGACTTTTTTAGCATATTGCAAAAAATTATCTGGAACTTTCTCTGGAGCATAGGAAAAATCCCAAAGGCAACATCCGCTTCGTTTTCTTTCTCTCCTTCCGTTATAACAATCTTCATATTTTCTGCTAAATCACTAATATCTGCTAAATCACTAATATTTGTAAGTAAAGCGGTGTACTTTCCTTCTTTTCTTCTAAGAATTGAGTTAGCTAATCCAACAAGCATATGCTTCTCTATTTCAATTTACATTTTTTTCTTTGTGCTTTTTAATTTTATAATCATATTATATAACCCCTTAAAAAATATATCAATAAACTTTTTAATTATATTTATTAAGTCTGGATATTATTTTATATCCTTAGTTTAGGTAATTTATCTCTAGTAAATATGATTTTTTATATCAAATCAATGCTATACTATTAACTAAACTACAGTTTTGCTTTTTCTATTTGCACGATTTCATTGTGTTGATAAATAAAAATCCTCCTCTATCGTAATTAATTAGCGATAGAGGGGGATTTTTACTTTACATATTATAACCTAATTTGTGTAAAATACTTTTCAAACATTCAAATTTTCAACACTTGCCCCGGATAAATCAAAGGTGCCGAAGATACTTATTTCCTTTCTTCATATATAATTTGTACATCGTTCTTCTTGCTTGGCATTATCTCAATTATAAAAGACATAAAGTTTGTAAACTTACAAGCTTTATGTCTTTTATTTTAATATACATGTAATTTATATCATTATTCTATAAACGAAACTACTAAATCTCCCATTTCAGAACAGGATACTTTCTTTATATTTATTTTATCTTCATAGATGTCTGCTGTTCTTGCTGTTTCTAAAGCCTTTAAAACAGCTGTTTCAATAGAGTCTGCTGCTTGGGGCTCATCGAGTGAATATCTTAACATCATGGCGGCGGACAGAATGGTAGCCAGCGGATTTGCTATGTTCTGACCTGCAATATCCGGAGCGGATCCATGAATTGGCTCATACATTCCTCTGCCGCTTTCATTTAAACTGGCAGAGGCTAGCATGCCAATTGAACCGCTAATCATGGACGCTTCATCGGACAAGATATCACCAAACAAATTTGAAGTAACAATTACATCAAATTGTGAAGGATTGCGAACCAACTGCATGGCGCAATTATCGACATACATATGGCTTAATTCAACATCAGGATAATCTTCAGCAATACGTTCTATCGTTTTTCTCCATAACCTTGAGGAATCTAAAACATTGGCTTTATCTACGCTACAAAGCTTTTTCTTTCTTTTTTGTGCCATTTCAAAAGCGGTTTTAGCAATTCTTTCAATTTCAAATGTGGAATATTTTTCAGTGTCAAAAGCAGTTATCATTCCATTTTCTTCATTTGTACCCCGTTCGCCGAAATAAATCCCTCCGGTAAGTTCTCGGACCACCATAATATCAAGGTTTTCTCCAATTATTTCCGCTTTTAGAGGGGACGCATTTTTTAGAGGCTCAAAAATCACAGCAGGACGAAGGTTGGCATATAAATTTAACGCTTTGCGAATGGCTAGAAGTCCTGCCTCCGGTCTATTATTTCCTGCGAGATTATCCCATTTATAACCTCCCACGGCACCCAGTAAAACAGAATCAGCCGCTTGGCAAATCTCTACCGTTTCCTTAGGTAGTGGAGTCCTCTTTTTATCTATGGCTGCCCCGCCAATCAGAGCCTGTTGAAATTCAATTTCAAAATGATATAATTCAGCGGTCTTTTTCAATACTTTTAAGGCTTCTGTTACGATTTCCGGTCCAATTCCGTCGCCTTCCAAAACTGCTATTTTGTACATCGACTATCACCCTTTCTTTAAACACTGCAAATAACATAAGTTTTATCTTATCGTTTTGATTCTTGACGGTTAATTGCACACAAAATCCCCTTAATAGATGCCACACTGATATTACTATCAACACCAACACCAAAAATACTTTTGCCGTTGTGCATTAACTGAATATAAGAAACAGCCTGAGAATCAGCGCCGTCTGAGATCGCGTGTTCATTATAGGATTTAAACGTATATCCTTCAAAATTAATTTGACGCAGGGCATTAAAGAAAGCGTCAATAGGACCATTTCCTTTTCCGTCAATTTCCTTCGTTAAGCCGTGCTTCTCTAAGATACCTTTGAATTCAACTACAATATGATTGTCATCTTCACGTTCTTCAAAAATCTTGTACTTCAACAGATGGTAGGGTTCATATACATCCATATACTCACGTTGGAAAAGTTCAAAAACTTCTTCCGGTGAGATTTCACGTCCGGCTTTGTCACACGCTGCTTTGACATAAGTGCCAAATTCGGCATGCATTTCTTTGGGAAGCGTATAACCAAAGTTCTGCTGCATAATAAAAGCAGCACCGCCTTTGCCGGATTGACTGTTAATACGGATGATAGGTTCATATTCACGCCCCACATCAGCAGGATCTATCGGCAGATAAGGAATCTCCCAGAAATCAGTTCCACTATTTTTCATATACTGTGTGCCTTTGTTAATGGCATCTTGGTGTGAGCCTGAGAAGGCAGTAAATACCAATTCTCCTGCATACGGATGCCTTTCATGCACTTTCATATTGGTACAGTGCTCATAAACTGCCTTGATTTTATTCATATGAGAAAAATCAAGTTCAGGGTCAATTCCTTGAGAATAGAGATTCATCGCTACATTCATAATATCGGTATTTCCCGTCCGTTCACCATTTCCGAATAAGGTTCCTTCTACCCTATCTGCGCCTGCCATAACGGCAAGCTCTGTAGCGGCTGTGGCTGTTCCCCGGTCATTGTGTGGATGAACACTAATAATCGCCGAATCTCTGTTTTTAAGATGACGGCAAACATATTCAATTTGGTCAGCATATGTGTTTGGTGTAGACATTTCAACAGTATTGGGTAAATTAATAATCACTTTTTTCTCAGGAGTGGCTCCCAACGCTTCCATCACACGGTCACAAATGAGAACAGCATTCTCAACCTCTGTTCCTGAAAAACTTTCAGGAGAGTATTCATAGCGGATATTCATACCCGTTTCAGCAATCATTTCTTCTGTTAATGTGCGAATCAGTTTTGCACCATCTACGGCAATATCAATTACACCTTGCATATTCGTGTCGAATACTACTTTTCTTTGCAGCGTGGATGTAGAGTTATAAAAATGGACAATTACGTTTTTAGCCCCTTTAATAGAATCAAAAGTTTTGCGGATTAAATGTTCTCTTGCCTGAACCAATACTTGAATGGTCACATCATCGGGAATTAGGTTTTGATCAATCAAAGCTCGCAAAATTTCATATTCCGTGTCAGAAGCCGAGGGGAAACCCACTTCTATTTCTTTAAAGCCCACTTCTATTAACATTTTGAAAAACAAAATTTTTTGCTCTAAATTCATAGGATTAACCAAGGCTTGGTTGCCGTCGCGCAAATCCACACTACACCAAATCGGTGCTTTCTCAATTACTTTATCAGGCCAAGTTCGGTCAGGTAAAACAATTGGCTGGAAAGGGATATACTTTTTAAAACCATTATTCATTTCATTCTCCTCCTAAAATTACATGCAAATTTGATATAGTATTTTAAAAACACAAAGCCCCGCATACGACAAATATCGTATGCGGGGCAAAAAAACA
>URPG01000233.1 GCA_900549675.1 uncultured Oscillospiraceae bacterium
TGATATGGTTTGGATAAAAAACGGTAGTTTATGCGGTTTGTCTGTTTGCAAATAAGTTCACAATAAATCTGACATTTTCAAAAAATGCTTTTGCAAATAAGTATAGACGTAAAAACCTGAATACACAATATATAAAACAAAAAAGCTAAAGCAGCCTTGGCTGATAGCAAGAAGAGATCCGTCTTTGATAGTATAGATAACCAAAGACGGATCTCTTTTTACTTTTGTAAAAATAGCAGAAAATCAAAATTTTACTTGCATAAGTACAAACTTTCTTAGTTTATTTCGTCTGCGCCTGATGATTTTCCAGTTGGACTTTCATCCAGCTATTCAGTTTACTCAGTCCCATATCCTCTGCCTGTTGATACAAATTGGCCACTGCTTGCTGGAAAGCCTCATCTGTTTCCGCAAACATTATTTTGGGAAGCTCAGAGTTATACATATCGTTGATAGCGTAGTAAATATTGGCCTCGTCCCCTGAAGTGGGAATGCAGAAATATAATTCGGACATTACTTGTGTATGCTTTACTGCTGACTTCAGCCTCTCTGTGAAATCAATTAAATCAGGATTAGTAGCGGCATAATCAATAAATGCATTTTCATCTCCCTGATCTCCAAAAATCCACATAGCAATCCCTAAATCTTCTGTGCGTTGCATTCCTTCATCAATTAGCTTTCGATAGGCCGGCGTTGTAACGGTTTCCCCATTTTCATTATAATCCCAATGTTCCCCTTGAATACCCCATGCCGTCAGCTTTCTGCCCTCCTCGCTTCTGCACCAGGACATAAACTCAATGGCACGCTGGGGATTTGGATTTTTTTTGCTGATATACATTCCCGACCAACCAATACCTGTGTTCACATTGACCAGTGCCTTTTCGTCAAGTTCATGAGTTAAAAGCTTCCACTGATAATCTGTGCCGGCTTCCCGTGCGGCAGCGTTGGCCGCCTTTGCCTCATCCGTTGCACGAAGCTGCATAAAAGAATTTCCGCTGTTACGAACTTCAACAAACCGATCATAATTATAGGTCAGAGATTCGGGAATAATTAAGCCCTGCCTGCCAAAACGGTTCAGAATTCCAAAATACTCGTTCATCCCTTCGATATTTAGAAAGTGACAGGGATTTCCATCCTTATCATATCCTATTTTATTGCTGCCTTTTAGACCAAGCTGTTCCGCAAAATACCACAGATATTCCGCGTCGGGCAACAGAGGTATGATTTTGGGATACTTTTCTTTCGCCGCCAATAAAACCTTTTCCAAGTCCTCCAGCGAATTGATTTCCGGAGATCCTAATTCTTCATAAATATCCGTTCGATAAGCAAGAGAACGCGTTCCTCCGGAAAGCAGTGTGTTTCCCTCCTCAATTGCCTCCTGTGAAGTATATGCATTGAGCAGTGCATAATAGTTTCCGTCCGCCTGAGTATTGTTTTGTATCTCAGATTCTGTGGCGTAAATATTTACCCCGGTTTCTGCTATCAACTCGTTATAGGAGTAGGAAACCTCACTGTCCGATAAGAGCGCCATGGCAGAGGGCGTTGAGGTATAGACAAAATCTGTTAAGTCATCGGCGGCAATCAGCAGAGCAAGCTGCTGCCCATCACTTGCTCTGGTAATATCAAAGCTCACTCCTGTAATTTCTGTTATCTTTTTAGAAATGGGATCCTCACCCCAAACATCTGTCCAAAACCACGGGTGGTCAATATAAAGAGAAAAACAAATAGGCTCCGCTGAATTTTCCTCATTTGTATTTTGAATGCTTGCATTCTGTTTCGAAGTGGTGTCACTGCTTGTCTTTGTACCCTGATTCACCTTGTTGTTACATGAAACAAGGCTCCCCATTGTCAACAATCCACATAGCAATAAACTAATCATTTTCTTCATAATATTACCTCTCCTTGTATATTTTCTGGTTTTTTATATAAATCCCGCAACACACTACCCTTTTACCGAACCAATCATTACTCCTTTCACAAAATATTTTTGCAAAAATGGATAAACAATGAGAATCGGAAAAACCGCTAAGACCATGGATGCCATTTGCAGAGAGGTGGTAGTAGCCTGCATGGCTGAAGAAGCATATCCCATAGACTGCGAGTCTGTTAATGCGGAGGCTGTAGCAGATTTATTGATAATCTCCATCATTAGGTAAGACATCGGCCGCAGAGAATCTCTTGTAATATAGTAGGCTGAATCAATCCAAGAATTCCACTGAGAAACCGCAAAGAACAGTGCAATGGTTGCCAAGCAGGCTTTTGATAAAGGCAATGCAATACTAATGTACACACGGATATCTCCGGCACCGTCCAACCACGCCGATTCATATAGTGAGACAGGAATTTCCCTATAGAAATTAACCATTACCAACATAAAGTATACATTAATCATACCCGGCACCACGTATACCCAAAAGGTATTGAGCATCCCCATATTTTTAAGAAGGATATAAAAAGGAATCATTCCTCCTGAAAAATACATGGTAAAAATATATGAACGGTAATAAAATTTTCGGAATGGGAGCGCTTTAAATGAAATAGCATAAGCCACCACGCTTGTAGCCAATAAACCTAACACTGTGCCTACCAGTGTTCTGGAAATTGAGATAATAATGGCATTGGCCCAGCTTTTATCCGATAGCAAGGCCCGGAAATTTTCAAAAGTTGGCTTCCGTGGCACAAAATACATCCCGCCCAAGGAGGAATCTCCGCCGCTGTTGAATGCATGAATGATGATGTAGTAAAAAGGATATACAGTTATTATAACGACAATAAGCATTGTAATGGTAACCACTAAATCAATTACTCTGTCCTCTGTGGTTTTCTTTTTTAGCTTGCCTTTTCTTTTTGCTAACATATCTGCCTCCTCATTAGTAAAGGGATGCCCCGGTAAATTTTCGGCTAATAGCATTGGAGGAAAACACCAGAATAACAGAAATAACCGATTGCATTAATCCCACTGCCGCGGCATAATCAAAACGAAACTGCTGTAATCCTACACCCAAAACATAGGAATTAATAATTTCTGAATAGTCTCGGTTAAGGGTATTGCCCAATAAAATTGCCTGATCTAAATTCCCGCTCACCAATCCCCCCAGTGCCAGAATGAACATAATGACAATAGTTCCCTTGATGCTGGGAAGTGTTACGTGAATTATCCTTTGTATTCTCCCTGCACCGTCAATTTCCGCAGCTTCATATAACGCGCTGTCAATACCTGAAATGGCGGCAATAAAAATAATGGCGCTCCATCCGGTTTCTTTCCACAACTCGGTACCAATGGCCAAGCTCCAATATTGTTCTCCATTCGTTAAAAGGGACAAACCTTTTTCGGAAATTCCCCACTTTATTAAAAGCTCATTCATTAATCCATTTACGGAACTAAACATAGTATGGCAAAGTCCAGATACAATAATCCACGAGATAAAATGCGGCATATAGCTGGCAGTTTGTACGATTCGCTTGAATTTACCGGAACGAATTTCATTGAGCATTACAGCAAACAAAATCGGAACCGGAAATACAATTAATATTTTCAGCAAAGAAAGCACTAAAGTGTTTCTGATAATTTTAAAGCTCATAGGACTGGTAAGAAATTCTTGAAACCATCTAAAACCTACCCAATCACTGGTAAAAAAACCAGCCAAACCGGTAGAAAGTTTATATTCCTTGAAGGAAATAATAATTCCAGTCATTGGGATATAGGCAAAAATGATTAAATAAGTTAATCCCAAAAGAAGTACAATTTGTAAGGACAATCGACTACGGAATTTTTGAAGCATTGTCTTTGAGGCGCCTGTTTTTTCTTTCAACCTGAATTCCTCCCTGCATTGCTTTTGTGTTCATACTAACAGATACTTG
>URPG01000234.1 GCA_900549675.1 uncultured Oscillospiraceae bacterium
ACGAATTTGATAGATATCCTGATTCATTTCCATAATACGATTCATATTTTTTATGCCTTTCTGTTCAGAAAACATCGATAAAAATGAACGTGAAAAACACCTTGATTTTTAGCGGGCAGAGGTATAAGATAAATAAGAAAGAAGCCCTCATAAAATCTGGACTTTTCCGATTTTAGAGGGTTGCTTTTTATGAGAAGAATTATGAGCTGAAAAGCAGGAGGAACGGTATGAAAGATATGATTCAGCAAATTGTAGAGGCTGACCGCAAAGCGCAGGCTCTGGTTCAACAGGCTGAAAAAGAAAAACAGAATGCTGAAGGTGAAATCCTTTTAAAACGCCGAAGCCTTGCTAAAGAAGCCAAGGAGAAGGCAGACGAAAAAATTAGAAAGAGCACAGAGGTTCTTCAAAAAAGAGCAGAAAAAAAGTGGGAAGAGTCTAAAAAATCCTATGACGGCGTAGCACAAAAGTTAGAACAGGATTATCAGAATAACAAAGAAAAATGGGTCAGTGAAATTGTCAGCAGAGTTTTAGGGAAGTGATTGTATGTTGCATTCATCAGGGGCAGCCGTTATCAGCAAGGCCAGAGCGATGTATGGAAAAAGACTTTCTCCAAGCGACTGGGAGAATTTACTGACCTGTTCTACATTAAAAGAAACGGCAGCTTATCTTAAAAACCATACTGCTTATCAAGACGTTTTAAATAAGGTAACAAGTGAAACTGTTCATCGCCATACCTTAGAACGTCTTTTGCAGGAGAGATTGGTGCAGGAATCTTTTAAACTCAGTCATTATGATATTTCAAGCAGTTGGAATGCATCACATTTTATTTTGGCACTGTTGGAAATTGACCAACTGCTGTCAGCGGTCATGCGTGTTTTATCCAAAGAGGATGTTCACGTTTTCCACGAGCCTAACCGTTATTTAGATGCAATTTCAAGATTGGATCAACGCAGCTTGGACAAGGCCGATACATTTGCCGAACTGATAGAGGCTATTGAAGATACGCCTTATTACGATATTTTAACACCATATTCTTTTGCAGAACAAGAGCATGACTATTACACGCGTATTGAGCATGACTTGCAGGTATATGCCTATCGGTATATGTATGATTATATTGCCCGATATGCTTCAAAAGAAGCACAAAAACCACTGCGCCAGTTATTTGATGAAATGATTGATTTAATGAATTACAGCCGCATTTTGAGAATGAAAAAATATTTTAATCTTTCGTCTGCTGAGATGTATCAGCGCTTATTTCCTTTCGGCATGATAAAAAAAGAGCATTTGCAGGAAATGGTACGGGCACAAACCGAGGCACAGGTTACTGAACTTATGAAACAAACCCGAACCGGCAAAAGAACGCTTAAGATTGAACATCAAAGCATAGATGAATTGGTCTTGATGGTAAGACACCGGCTCTGCCGGCGGAATATCCTGTACAGCGAAGAGTCCAGTGTGGTCATGCTGTCTTATATATTCCTGCTGCAAATTGAGCTTACCGGTTTGATTCATGTGATTGAGGGGGTACGTTATGGTGTGCCAAAGGCGGAACTTCGCAGGCTTTTGGAGCTATATGATTTTGTATAAGGAGGGATGATCATGGCGATTGCAAAAATGGAAAGAATAAGTATAATCGGCAATTTAAATGACTTAAATACGGTTACGGCAGCATGCTGCCACAGTGAAGTTTTTCATCCGGAAGAAGTCCATCACTTTGAAAATACAGAAAAACTTTTGCCGATTAATGAAGAAAACCCATATGAAGAATGGGTGGCAGAACTAACAGAAGCGCTTAGTGTGCTAAAAGAAAAGCCCACATTTGTAGAAAAAGAGAAAGCAGAACAGCTTGATTTTTCTGTGGAAGAAGTGGAAAAGTATGTGCATACGGTAAGCGGTCAATTATCCGAGATTAAAAAGAAAAGAACCAAGCTGCAAAAAGACATTGCCGCCGCTGAAGAAGAAGTGCAAAATTTAAAGCATTTTGTCGGACATAAAATTAAACTGGATGAAATCCGCCAGTGTCAATTTATCAAAGTTCGGTTCGGCTCGATTCCGATTGAAAGCTATAAGATTTTAAAAACAGATTATAAGGACCATCCGTATGTAAGCTTTTTTCGGTGTACGGAAGATGCGGAATATGTGTGGGGCCTCTATTTTTGCCCCATTGATATGGTTGTGGAAATTGACCGCATTTTTTCACGGCTTTATTTTAAAAGACTGCGCTTAAGAGAACTCAGCGATACACCGGATGAGATGATTCATGCTTTACAGGATGAAATGGAAAATGATAAAAAAGAGTTAGAGCAGATTGAAAAAGAATCTCAGGCATTTTGGGAGAAAGAAAGTCTAAAATGCAAACAGGTGTATTCATGGCTGATTGAGAAAAGCACTTGCTTTAAACTAAAAGCATATGTCATGCATTATAATAATTTGTTCATTTTGACAGGTTGGGTGCCTGCCAGAGGCGAGAAAAAATTGACAAAGGAACTCGATGTCATTCCAAGTGTTGAATATTCTTTCTCCAGCGGAAAGGAAGAGGCGAAACATTCACCGCCTGTTATGCTGAAGAATAATTTTTTGAGCAAGCCGTATGAGTTTTTTGTGGATATGTATGGTCTGCCGAACTACAATGAAAGTGACCCTACCAGTTTGGTGTCTATTTTATATACATTAATGTTTGGTATGATGTTTGCCGATGTGGGTCAGGGCATTTGCATTGCTTTGATTGGGTATTTCTTAATGTGGAAAAATAGAAAGATGGGTATTGGCCGTATTTTGGTTCCCTGCGGAATATCCGGTGCTGTTTTCGGCTTGATATTCGGTTCGGTATTTGGCTTTGAAGAGGCGTTAAATCCTTTGTACCATGCCTTGGGATTCAAGGATAAACCGATACATCTTATGGACGGAGATACGGTTATGCAAATTATCATTGCCTCTGTTGGTATTGGGTTTATTTGTTTATCCGTAGCAATGCTTGTCAATATCATCACCAGTATTCGACGCGGAAATTTGCCCAGAGCGCTGTTCAGCGAAAACGGTGTGGCAGGATTTGTCTTTTATTGGGCCTTGGTTATTGGCGCAGTGGTGCAAACACTGACAGGTCAAGAGGTAATGACTCCCGCTTACATTTTATTATTAATTGTCCTTCCGTTACTGGTTATCTTCTTTAAGGAAATATTGGGCCATTTGTTGGAAAGAAAACCCGCAAAGCCTGAGAAAATCGGTGAATATTTGATTCAAAGTTTCTTTGAGCTTTTTGAAGTGCTGCTTTCCCTGCTGAGTAATACAGTATCATTCCTAAGAATCGGTGCGTTTGTGTTGGTTCACTCCGGTATGATGCTCATGATTATGAGCCTGGCAGACATGATGGGACCTGCCGGCAGTATCGGATACATCATTATGGTTGTGTTCGGCAATATTTTTGTCAGTGTACTGGAAACTTTGTTGGTTTCGATTCACGTGCTAAGACTGCAATATTATGAAATGTTCAGCCGCTTTTATGACGGTGATGGTCGCCCGTTCCGTCCTATTAAAATTTATAAATAATGAAAGTGGAAATCTAGGAGGAAAAAATTATGAATATTCTTATGAAATCTTTATTTTTAGCTTTACCCGTTGTATTTTTGGTAGCGTCAGTGATTATTGCAACAAAAAGTGTGCAAAGAGGCAAAAAGCCTAAGACCGTGATGCTGGCACAAATGGCATCATTCCTTTTCGTAGGCGCGGTTTCATTTGTTCTGCCTTTGGCAGCTTCCGCAGCAACAGAAGCAGCTGCCGCTCCGGTAAACGGTTTAGGTCTGTTGGCAGCGGCTTTGGCAGTTGGCATTGCAGGCATTGGCGGTGGTATCGCTGTTG
>URPG01000235.1 GCA_900549675.1 uncultured Oscillospiraceae bacterium
TTACAGAAAAAACAGTGAGGTGGCAGATGAAGAAACAAGGGATTCTGCATGAAATAAAAAAGAATAAAGCATTGTTTATTATGTTGGTTCCATTTACAGTTCTTATCATAATATTGAGCTATTTGCCGATGTCCGGTTTAGTATTGGCTTTTAAAAACTACCGGTTTGATTTAGGTGTATTTGGCAGCGAATGGAATGGGATGGATAATTTCCGTTATCTGTTTTCTTCCGGTACCGGCTGGACAATTACCAAAAATACGATAGTCTATAATTTAATCAATTTAATTACCTCGCAGCTATTGGCTATCTTTGTAGCTATTTTAATTTCAGAATTAAAAGCGAAAATATTTAAAAGAGTAACACAATCTGTGATTTTCTTACCTTATTTTATTTCCTGGGTTATTGTAGGTACCTTCGTCTTTAATATTTTCAGCTATGAAAATGGTGTGCTGAACAATTTGTTGACAAAGATGAATATGGAGAAAATCAATGTGTATGCGATGCCCGGCGTGTGGATTGGTATTGTCGCTGTTTTCAATGCATGGAAATGGGTGGGGTATAATTCTATTATCTATATTGCCTCCATCACCGGTGTCGATGCAGAGTGCTATGAGGCAGCCGATATCGACGGTGCCAATATTTACCAAAGAATTTGGCATATCACGCTGCCGGCTATCCGTCCTACGATTATTACAATGATGCTGCTGCAAATAGGGCGAATTTTACGCGGTGACTTTGAAATGTTTTATCAAATTATAGGCAATAACGGACAGCTGTTTGACGCTACGGATGTCATTGATACCTATGTGTTCCGCTCTCTTTTACAGAACTCAAATCTTGGCATGACCGCTGCCGCGACTTTTTATCAATCTATTTTGTGTTTTGTCATTATTATGGCTGTAAATCAGATTGTAAAGAAAATTGAGTCTGAATATGCGTTATTCTAAAAACAAGCAGGGAGGTAAGTCATGACACAATCAGCAGCAAGACTGAAGATTAAAAAAAGCGGTTCGCGCATTGTTTTTGATATATTGTCATATATCGTAATTACAGTATTGGCATTGCTTTGTTTACTGCCGTTTATGATGTTGATATCCGGCTCTGTCACTTCGGAGCAAGTCATTCGATTTGAAGGGTACAGTCTGTTACCGAAAGAAATAACATTTGATGCCTATAACGTTATTTTTAAAAGTCCTCAAAAAATATTGAATGCTTATGGTGTTACCATTTTTATCACGGCCGCCGGTACGGTATTAGGCCTGTTGGTCATTACGATGACAGCTTATGTATTGGGAAGAAAGGATTTTAAATATCGCAATAAATTTTCTTTCTTTTATTATTTCACAACGCTGTTTAACGGGGGAATGATTTCCACATATATCTTTTACATTCAATACTTAAATTTAAAAGATAATTGGCTAGCACTGATTTTACCCGGTATGCTCAATGTTTTTTATCTACTTATCATGAGAAGCTTTGTAACAGCGATTCCTCCGGCGCTCATTGAATCTGCTAAGATTGACGGTGCCGGAGAGTTCAGAATCTTTTTTCAAATTATCCTGCCTTTATTAAAATCAGGTTTGGCAACCATTGGTTTATTCTTGGCACTTGGTTACTGGAACGATTGGTACAATGCTATGCTTTACATCAATACGGAAGAAAAATATCCTTTGCAGTATATGCTGTATGCCATGATGCAAAAGCAGCAGGCCATGAACACCTTGGCAAGTCAAGCGGGTATTAAGGTAGAGAATCTTCCCTCAAATTCGTTAAAGTTAGCCATGGCAGTTGTGGCGACAGGGCCTATTATTTTACTTTATCCGTTTGTACAGAAATATTTCGTAAAGGGAATTACAATTGGCTCTGTAAAAGGCTGATTGAAATTATAAAACATATTTGGAGGAAAAATATGAAGAATTTAAAAAGGATTTCCGCTTTGTTTTTGTCAGCGGCACTGTTAGCCGGTACAATAGCCGGCTGCGGCAAAAAAGGAAAAGAAAGCAAACCGGAAAGTAAGGCAAGTGAAGTCGCATCGGCAGATGTTGCCAGTACGGTAGAAGCATCCGATACCAACACCGGCACAATCGATACATCTGAAGAAGTAGAAGTTATTTTTTATTTTGTCAGTGACAGGCCTGCGAAGCAGGACGAAATTGATGCCCATTACAACAAGCTGTTAAAAGAAAAAATGAACACCACCATTAAAGCCAATTGGCTGGGTTGGGCAGAAGTAAACAACAAATATCCGCTGTTATTCTCATCTGGTGAGAAGTTTGATCTAGCATACGGTGCTACATGGCTGAATTATGCGTCTTTAGCACAAAAAGGTGCATTCAAAAAATTAGATGATCTTTGGCCAACCTATGCTCCGAATAGTTTTACAAGACAAGATAAAATTTCTTTGCAGCAGGCACAAGTCAATGGCAGCCTTTATGGCATCCCGACTCTGTTCCAGACGTATTCGGCTTATGGACCCACCTACCGCACCGATATCTTAAAAGATACAGATTGGGACGGCAAAATGGAGAACTTTGATGATTACGAAGTGTATCTTGAATATGTAAAACAAAATGCTCCCGAACTTGAACCTGTAGACATTTATCAGGCCGGTTCAGAGTTAGATGACGCCTATATGTATTATCAAAAATTATACGGCATTAAAGGTTCTACCAATGATTTTTTATGGATAGATCCCTTTGAAGAAAATCCTCAGATTTTTACCTATTATGAATATGAAGGAACACCCGATTTCTTAGAAAGAATGGCAAGATGGAATGAAAAAGGTTATTTCACAAAATCTGCTCTTTCCGACACAGACTCGACCAAGCTTAGAAATGGCAAGGCCGCTTCAAGAGTGCACAATAATGATACATATGTGGGTGAATATATTTTGCACCCTGAGCGTGAGCTGAAATTCAGCAACTTTGCAAGGGATGTATCCTATATGCCTGCCACACAAAACCTTGCGGTTGTGCCAAACAGTGCTGAAAATGCTGAAAGAGCCTTGGCCGTTTATGATTTATTGATTAGTGATGAAGAATTATTCCGTGCCTATTATTATGGTATAGAAAATACTTCTTATGAAATTATCGATAATCAGGTTAAGATGCTGGATACTGACAATTACGCACAAAATGGTTTCTGGACGGTTCGTACCAATGAATTTTATTTGGATCAGTATGGAACGCCCGCAGAGTGGACGGACATTAAGGCCTCTTTGGATTCTTATATTGAGCAAACTGCCGGAGAAGGCTGTGCAAAATATCGTGGATTTGCCATTGATACTTCTTCAATCGAAACAGAATATGCTGCCTGCCAGAATGTGCATATGCAATATTGGTGGCCGTTAGAGCTAGGGTATACAGATGCCGAAACAGGACTGGCGGATTACAAAGCCAAAATGGAGGCTGCCGGTATCGAGAAAGTAAAACAAGTATTACAGGAACAATTAGAGGCATATGCAGCTAAATAAAGAGTAAAGATTGATGTCGCAGAACAGGCAGATTTTCTGCCTGTTTCTTGTGATTTTTAGGCGGATATGATAAAATCAAGACAGACTTGCTGAAGGAGGGAAATTGTGATCAAACTTTTAATTGTAGATGATGAATCGGCTACAAGAAATGGTTTAATGCGTCATGTCGATTGGACAGGCCTTGGGGTGGATATGGTACAAACGGCAGGCAGTGCACAAGAGGGAATCCAAATCAGCCAATATTTTTATCCGGATATTGTACTTTCTGATATTCGCATGAGAGGAATGACAGGGGTGGAAATGTGCAGTATACTGCATGAAAAATTCCCCGACTGCCAAATGATTTTTATCAG
>URPG01000236.1 GCA_900549675.1 uncultured Oscillospiraceae bacterium
GCCTGTTGGTCCAAATCATGTAAATTATTTTGATACTGTTCGTTTTTTTCTTGGTTGGCCCGCAGCGTAATTAAAATTTTTTGCAGTGTTTCGGATAATTTTGAAATATCAATCGGTTTTAACAGATAGTCCTTTACACCAAAACGAATTGCTGATTGTGCATATGAAAAATCATCATATCCGCTTAAAATAATAATTTGCGAGTTCGGATAATTCTTATGCAGATATTCGGCCAGCTTAATGCCGTCACATTGGGGCATACAAATGTCTGTTAAAACCAAATCAGGATAAAATTCATCTGCCAGCTTCATGGCATCTATGCCATTATTGCTTTCACCCACCAACAGGAAGGGAAGATGTAAGGATTCTATTTTTTTGATAATATTTTTACGAATTAAATTTTCATCTTCAACAACAATGTATTTATATTGATTCTCTTCTTTCATCATAGTCCTCCCTTACGTAATAAACAGGTCCTCCTATTATAAAGGCTGTTTTTTGTTTTGTACATTCAATTTCAAAAACAGCCTGTTTTTTGTATAACAATTTCAAGCGTAAATATACATTTTTTAAACCCATGCCGCCCACTTCCATTTGCTTTAATTCTCGGTTCCAATCCAAAGAATGAAAGCTTTCCAACAACTTTGCTCTTATTTCAGGTGTCATTTGACCGCCGTTATCTTCTACGCGCAAAAACCATTTTCTATCTTTTTGATAAGAAGAAATCGAGAGCAGCCAAGGAGATTTTCCGATAAACCCATGTTTAAATGCATTTTCAACAATAGGCTGTAAAATCAGCTTGGGAATATAGATGAGAGTTGTATCTTGCTGTAAAACGACAGAATATGAAAATTCCTCGTGGAATCTCATCTCCATGCATTTTAAATACTGCTTGGTATAAAAAATCTCTTTTTCTAATGTAACAATCGTTTCTGCTGAAGCAGAAATATAGCGGAAATATTCACAAAGCGCCTGTGACATTTTAATAATTTCATCATTCATATTCTCTTCTGCCATAATGGACATACTCGTCACAGAATTATACAAAAAATGCGGATTAATTAAGGATTGCGTTGCCTGCAATTTTGCTCTGTTCTCTTCTGTCTGGGCTAGAATCACCTGCTGTGAAGTGCTGCGCAATTTTTCATACATATCTCGTATCGCCTCACAAAGCAGAGATAATTCTTCAATACGGCTGTCAGCAGATGTCAAGTTAATTTTATCTTCACTCAGAACACGATTAATTGTAATTTTACCGGCAGCCTTTGTCAGCTTTTGCAAGGGCGCTGTCAACCGCTGTGCCATATAAAAACAAATCCACAGAGTCAAAAGAATTGAGCCCCCGCCAATTAAAAAAAAGATTATCTGAAAGCTCTTCATTCCTTCATAAACAGCAGATTCCGGTTTAACCGCAATTACACTCCAATTATATTTGCGAATATTTTGATACGACATCAATCCATTCTCTTGATTTCTGATTTTAACGATTTTGCTTTTTATATCCGTCAGTCCGTTTTCCTTTTTCACTGTCAAGAAATCAATTTCTTCTTGGCGATTATGATTATAAGGATAAACCAATTCACGGCGTTCATTATAAATATAAACCTTACTGTGCGGGTTTTGCTTTTCAACTTGAGAGGCTAACGAGAAAATTTTATCACAATCCTGTACCACCTCAACAATACCCTCCGGCTGTCCGTCACTGTCTAAAAAAGTTCTTACAAGGGAAATAAATTTCTGTGATTTTTGGTTTTCTCCTTTTGCCGGCAGATTTTTGTTGACGGCAGGGGCAGTAATAAATTTATGTCCATTCAGTTCCAAGACTTTTTCATACCAAGGAATAGCGGTTAAATCGACTGTTGTCGTTCTCAGCCAATAGCCGGATTCTACACGATCTCCGTTCAAAGTATATAAATTGATTCCAGAAGCCGTTTGATAAGCCCCTATCATAGCCGTGACAATGTCATGAATTTGCATCAGCCATTCCCGTGAATCCACAATAGATTCAGCGGCAATTTCGCCGTGATGCGATACATCTGAAAATTGTTTGAAATTGCTCTTTATTGCATTGGAATAAACAATATTCATTGAAATAGAAGAAATATTATCCAATTGATTTTCAACCGCATTTTCAATAGAGTCACATACATTCTCTAAGTCTTTGCTTGCCTCTTTTAACGTATTCGTACGATAATGTGAATACAGATAAAAAAGGTGCACAATAGAACAAATATAAACGAGCCGTAAATGGCAAAAAGATAGACTTTTTGTGGATATTTCTTCACTGTATACAACTCCTTTAACCTTTGTCATTATACAGGATAGTTCAAAAAAATGCAATTTATAGTTTGTATTTATCTATTTTGTAAGTAGAAAATACATGATACACTTACAGTACACTAAAAATTATTTAAATATTACTTGTTTTGTGTGCATTTTATGGCCACAAGTAATAAAAGAGAGGTTGTAAGATATGAAGAAAAAGATTGTGGCACTTCTAATGAGTACTGTACTCTTTGCCGGTGTACTCTCCGGGTGCGGTTCTTCAAACGACGATAAGAAGACCGATAGTTCCAATGCCGGCGACAAGAAAAATGTTACATTAACTTTCGGCAGCCATCAAAGCGGATTGCCCACTTCCGGCATTGTACAAGACCTTGCCAAAGAATTTGAAGCCGAAACCGGTGTGAAGATTGACTTCCAAATTTCTCCGGATGCCCAATGGAGAGATTTAATTAAAGTAAAGCTGGATTCCGGTGAAGCTACCGACATTATCTGCGTTGACAGTCCTATCAACTTGGCCTCCAGCCTTCACATGGATGAATATTCTATCGAGCTGACGGATCAGGAATGGGTAAGCCGTTTAGAGGACAGTGCCCGCTCTGCTGTTTCTGTGGATGACAAAGTTTACGGCATTACTTTCCCCGGTGCTAAAATGTATTTCTACCTTTACAACAAAGATATCTTTGCTGACTTAGGGCTTGAAGTTCCCACAACCTATGAGGAATTTAAAGCTGTATGCCAAGCATTGTTAGATGCAGGTATCACCCCTGTTTACGAAGCTACCACAAATGGTTGGCACCAGGTTCTGCCTTTATTTGAAACCGGCGGACTTTGGTTAAATGATGACAAAGATATTTATAAAAAACTAAATGCAAATGAAGTTGAACTCACTGATGTTCCTCATTTGCTCACCATCTTAAAGCAACTGGATGAATCCGCTAAAGCAGGCTACTTCGGCACTGATTATCTCAGTAATGCTTGGGAAAATGCCAGAGAAGCCATGGCAAGCGGCAAATATGCCATGACAATTGCCGAGCTTGGTTTCCGCGGCCAAATTACAGCAGACTATCCCGACTTTAAAGCAGAAGAAAAACTAGGTGCCTTTGTTATGCCTTGGGGCGATAATAAAGCCATTGGCGTAAATCCGGCCAGCAATGCTTACTTTATCAATAAAGACAGCAAATATACCGAAGAAGCCAAAGCATTTTTCGACTTTTTAGCAAAACCCGAAAATCTGAAAAAAAGATTGGAAGGCCAGCCTGAACTCAGCGCACTCTGCTGGAAAGATACAGAAACAAAATATTCGGAAGAAGACCAGGCTTTTATTGATTCCCTTGAGAAGGCAAACGTCGTACAAACTTCTGTGAACTACATCGACAGCCAGTGGATGGATATCGGTAAAGATCTTGAAGCCATGTATACAGGCGCCATGACTCCCGAACAAGTGCTGGAAACAATCGTTACACGCCGAAATGAACAAGCTGAACTTCAAAAAGATCCTGGCTGGGTTAAATAAATTGACGTTTACTGTTTTGG
>URPG01000237.1 GCA_900549675.1 uncultured Oscillospiraceae bacterium
AACAAAACTCTGGATGAAACGCTTGAAACATTTCACATCCGCCGCTCCTTGAGTATGAAAGGCTGTCCCTATGACAATGCGGTAGCAGAGGCTACATTTAAAATCATCAAAACCGAGTTTGTGAAAGGTCAGGAATATGAGACGCTAGAACAGTTGCAATACGAATTGGATGATTATGTAAACTGGTTTAATAACCAGAGGATTCATTCCTCACTTGGTTATTTGACCCCCAAAGAGTATCCGGCTTACTAACCTTAAAAAGGTTGTCTAAAAAAGGGCTGACTATCCATTTGTCGGCTTCTTCATTTTGGTAAGTAATACCGACAAGCATACGCACCTTTTCATGGTTGTAAGTATCAATTGTGAAAGAAACAATATATTTTCTAGTTACTGAACTGATTACAAATACCTCTTTAGCAATTCGTTCAAAACTGCCTTCATATGAATATCCTTGGATATCAGCAATTTTAGAAACCACCTCTGTAACGGCATTACTGCAATATGTGTCGCCAATATATTCATAGGCTGGGGCTTTATCTTCTCCGCCAAAAGGCGAATCTACCATTTCAATGCTATACAATTTATCCATATTTTTAATGCTACTGAATAAAAATTTGACTTTCATTTTATCCGCCATCCTTATCTAGTTGTCTTAAAGCCTAAACTCATTATTGATTTTACCACAAGTATATCATCTTGTTCTACTAAATAGTGATGATGTCATACAATTGGGAGCAGAATAATCTATCCTTCCAGGTTATTTTACTAAAAGACTGTTGTCAATTATAAAAATTCATTAATTGGCACTCATATATTGTCTTTCCGCAAGACGCATCATGATAAGGATATTCAATCAAAGCTAAATAACTTTTTGGAGGAAATAGGATTTCTTGTTCATTTCTTGGTGTAACGGAATTAACATATAGTCCTATGGATTTCTCATCCACATAAATTTTTAGTAAATTCCTTTCAGACGAGTATGCTTCTTGTGAATTAACTATATCTTTCAAAAGACCGGTACTCATAAATCCTAGTTCTTGTACCGGACATGGTCTGCTCTTTCTATTTTGCGCTATTAACTCTTTAATAAATTCATCGCATACCAATCTATAGACAACAAGTTTAAATGGAATTCTAGGTGCACTACATAATGCGATTGCTAAGATATCAGCCAATTCTCTGTAGGTATTAAATTCACTGTCGCTATCGTATCTTAGAAACTGATTGATTTGTCTAAACGAGTAGCCACAATAGCATTCAATAGGTGCATCAATCAAACTTCCTTTAATAAAGTTTTTTGAGCGAGAGAACACTTTTTTATATGAAGCCGCCCAATCACTGTAATAAGAATTTCCCCAATCAGTAGCTTCGTCAGCTGTTAAAAATTCTCTATAGTCCTTTTTGTTATTAATGTTCCTTAACTCTCCATATTTTTTTACATTAATAATGGATTTTATCATGTCAAGTGCCCTCCAAGCTATATTGTTATATTCATAAATAAAAGTGTAGGCGATATTTGCAGTTAATTCAATAGTATACTTCATTTTTCGCTCTTTTCTGGAGCGAAGCGACCCATGCCTCCACCGCTTGCCGATGGGGGTTACTTAATGCCAAAATCTCAGATTGGAAAGGCAACACTTTGTTGGACAAAAAATCAAAGGAGAGACTGCCTAAATTGGATTGGAGTTTTGTATCCAAGACTGCCATGAATTCTCTTGTTGTAAAACCAGTAAACATAAGCTGCTAATTCTCGGCTTAGGTGCTGTAAATTTTCGAAATGTCTGGACCGAACGAATTCAGTCTTAATAATTTTAAATTGCGCTTCAGCAACTGCATTGTCATATGGACAGCCTTTCGCGCTTAGAGAACGGTGAATATTGAATTTCTTCAGCAAACCATCAATTAGACCGTTTTTGAATTCGCTGCCTCTGTCGGTGTGGAATATCCGGAGATTGTATAGATTGGTCTTTACAGTAGCAATGGCGCTGTATACCAACTGGGCATCTTTGTGTTTCCCGCAGCTGTATCCAACAATTTCACGGTTATGTAAATCAAGTAAAATACAAATATAGTTCCACCCGTTACCAACACGAACATAGGTCAAGTCGCTTACAATCGCCTCATATCTCTGTCTTTGATTAAATTGTCTGTCAAGAATATTAGGCTTGGCTTCATTGTTTGTGTTGTCCTTGTTCGGATGATACTTCTTTACGGTATATGCTGATACCAAACCCTTTATGAATGTGTTGTCACTGCTGTTCTCAATCGCAATTTTGGTTACAGCACTTTTAACCCTGACAACCGACTGGAGAAAAAGTACCGTAGATGTGACAGAACCTTTGCCCTTCCTCTCGCTGGATTTGATTGAGCAAAGTAAAGAGTTTAATTGGGCGGAGCCAGTATTCATGTTTGACTCGGATATTGATTACAATAACTATGTGGACTACTCATGGAAGCCCTTGGTACCTGAGCATTATGAAATTCATCAAGAAGGAGCAGACCAGTCACACAAATGGCCTGATGGTAGCGGTTATTACTCTCCAAGTGCAAGTACAGAATATTATCGTCTGGCATTTTCCGCATTTGCACCGGCACTGTTTGACGAATTAATGGAGCTGCACTTATGGGATGATGAGGAATACACAATCTATGAGCCTGATGCCTTTGACCGTACTGTAATTGCACAAGACGGGTATATAACACACCTATTTGTTCAGTGGGGCAAGCATAAACAGGCCGGAGCGCGCCCCAGCCAATCCAGCCCTCTGACCAGCTACGCTAAGGTCTTGGCACGGACTGCCGCCGCAAATGACATCCACAGGCGGCAGCTTTGCTCCGTCCAGCTTTGTAATGTCCCCGACATGGAGCATTTCGGGGAATCGGATTTTTGTTACTTCGATAGGAAAGGCTTTGATTTCACTCGCCCATAAGGGCGTGATGCCGTGGCGGACAGCGGCAAGTGGGAAGCCTCCGATCCCATCGAAGAGGCTCCCCATGGTCATCATTAGACCATACCCATTGCCAATAAGGGAGCCTCGGCCGATGTATTGCTTTTTACTTTACCAATGGCAAAGTCGCTTTCCTGTTCCATTACCCCGCGCACCGGGATGCCGAGCCTGACTGCTTCTTCGATTTCAAGATGCATGCCCAGCGAGATATGATTGCCATAACACCACAGCTCGTCGCAGCGGGGCAACATGGCAAGCCCCATATCCAGACCCGCCTGACGCTCCTGCGGATTGGAATCATCAAGGAACTGTGGGTAGAACAAATGAGGCGTAAAAAAAGCGTGCCCCTCGTTCATTACATGGCGGCACGCTCTCTTGGCAAATTCGGTATTCTGTTCGATGTCCCCGGCGTAGGGGGACGCCACATAGATTAGTTTCATAGGCTTTTTCCTTTCTGCGCTATTTCGGCGCTACTGCCTGTACGATGGTGCGGGTGGTGTTAACGGCCGCCTGTGCGGTATACACGGCGCTCATCACATTGGCTTTTGTGCTGGTGTCCAGCCCGATGCGTGGCACTTCTCCGGCGGCCAGCATCAGACCAAGCCCCAGCAGGGCGTGGGTTCGCAGCACCATAAGCCCCGCGACGGGGATGGTTGCCTGCAAAAATGTGGTCAGGCACAGACCGATGATCTGCTTGCACCATTGTGTAAAGCCGTCGATGTAGCCACGGGGAACGGAGAACATATACAGGCTGCCCACAGCGATCTGGATCAGCAAAATGCCGCCGCGCTTGAGGTTGGCAAAGAACACTTTAATGACCGCATAGCCCATCATGATAATCATAAAGAGCAGTAGGAT
>URPG01000238.1 GCA_900549675.1 uncultured Oscillospiraceae bacterium
CACTGAACTATATGCCATTAGCCGACAGGCCAGTAATTACCTGTCGCTGCTACGGTTCTTTTACTGCATAGCGAATTAGTAAAAATCCACTTTTCCGGATAACTCCGCAGCTAAAAATCCGGCTTTCACATTTTCAAACATGATTAGGGTTTCCCCTTATTCATCAAGGTAGAGGCCATATTCTGCCAGTGTGATGATAAGTCTGAGCGTCCGGGAGCGACCCTTTACTTCTTACCACGGTCTAAGCACACATAGGATTGATACCTACAAATTTCACGGTTCTTTCAGAATATTTTTGTATTACTTGCCTATGGACTTCATCTCCACATCAAATACGCATATTGTTTTCTGCCATACCGCTACTTTAACGAATTTCTTGTGTTATACTCTGATTTCTCAGATTCAAGGCAAATCAGCTTATTTGAGATTTCCAGTTGGTCCGTAGTCTCTCACACTACTCACATCACTGGATTATTCTTGCACTGCAAGCGTCTATTCTACGCTGACCACAAGGATTCTGCATTTAACTTCTCTATGATGATACACTGCAAAGCATTGTTGACGGTTTCCGTCTCCACCAATGAAATCACTTCCACTGGAAAGAATCAGCTTATCCAATATCTCGAACAAGCCTATCTCGTCACCGTTGCATCTCGGCATGACTGAAAAATCACTCTTCACCGAGGTAATCATATTTGAAAATTGCCGTATAAGGAGTCGAACCTTAATCTTTCACTTGGGTAGGGTAGAATGAACGCTTTACCATTAAGCTATACGGCTTCCAACTACACTGTAGTAAGGAAAAATTTGTTATGAAAAAGATTTCTCTCCGAGTTCCGGAGAAAGCTACCGTTCGGATTCGAACCGAAAACCTGTTGATTCGTAATCAACTGCTCTATCCGTTTGAGCTATGGTAGCATATCGCGGTTTTTATATTTTGATTCAGGGTGGGGAGTCCAAAAAAATATTTATCTGAGAACCGCGAAGCTCAGAAATAGCAGATGCCGGAGTCGAACCGACTATTTCAAGATCATGACTCTTGCGTGGTATTCCGTTCCACTCATCTGCAAACGCCGTATGAAGGATTCGAACCTCCAAGTCGTTTCCGACCGAATGGTTAGCAACCATCTCCAATACCATTATGGGAATACGGCTTATTTAGCGGTCTGCCAAACCGCCATAAATATAAAATTAAAAAAGAGTTACAGCCTATCACTGTCAGTATCTCCGCAAAGATACTGGGTTGAGTTTCACCTCTAGGAATCGGAAGGACTCGAACCCTCGTTTCTGTCGCGATCAGTGTTCTACCAGTTGGACTACAATTCCTTTAACCGCCATCTGACGGTTAGCAACAATATTTATCGTGCCGTGCGTTGCACTATGCGGTTGTTTAAGGTTCGTATCGTCTTACCGCCAACCTACACGCCGCTCTTTTGTTCCTCAAGCAGTAGTTGGAGATTTTAAAGTCTTTACTGACTATTTGTTATCGGTTACTACCGTATCCGCTCCCTGAACAGTAACCCATCCGAATTTGTTTCTGGCTTCGGCTTCTTTCATTCTGATAAGCTCATCAGTGATTGATTCACTGACAATTTTGTTCGACTCTGCCTCTGCCTTTGCTTTCGTAATCTCAATTTCTGCATCAGCCTCCGCCTGTAATTTTTCAGTCTCTTTCTGAACCTTGATTTTCTGCTGTTCAGCCTCTGCCTGCTGTTTTTCCTGTAATGCAGTTACCCTGCTATCAATAGATGCCTTAAGTTTCTTGTCTGGGTGTACATCAATAATTGACGCATCAAGGACTTCAATTCCATAGCTCTTGCTAAATTCTTTGTTCAGATATTCTGTAATTTCAGTGTTAAGCTGCGATCTATTGCCGGAATAGATATCCATCATAGAATAATCAGTTGTCACTTCGGAAATTTTTGATTTCAGGACAGTTTTTACACGACTTTCTACAATGTCATCTCCATCCATTCCGCGAAACCTTTTGTATGTATCAACTACGGTATCCGGATTGTATCTGTATGACATCTGAAAACTCACAGAGATACTTGCGTCATCAGATGTGGCAACCTTAAAAGAGTCATCACCCTTACTACCCTCACGCTTATCCTTTGACATTACGAGAATCTCATTACTTGTGGAAAACTGTTTTACTTTTTTAAACGGGGATACGAAATTCAGTCCAGGAGAAAGAGTTTCTTTCTGAACTCCGTCTTTGTAGTTGTATACAATTCCAACTTTTCCTGTGTCAATAAATTTGCAGGATCTGACTGTAAAAACCCCACCTGTAATTGCTACTGCTGCAATAATTCCAATAAGTACTCCCTTTTTCATTCTTCCATGTTCTCCTTTTCAATTTTCTTCTTTGTTTTTGCTTCATCTCTTTTCATGCTGAGATAAGCCTTGTTTCCTATCCACGCAACTGCAATTGCGATTATGCTAAATGCAAGCACGGACAGAAGAAATATTACCCACATTTCTTCTTCCTCCTCATTCTGAAACCATGATATTTTCTCCAGTTGTTTGAACCGAACAATACTTTCCAAGCAAATGTCTTTTTCAAAGGTTCTGCATCAAAGCTAAAAGAAACTTTGAACTCATTGGCAATTTCCCCTTCACCAACTTTTATGTCGGCATCAGCAACCAGTTCTTTGGAAATATCATGAATCAAGTCATCCTGAATCAAACTTCCTTGCATATAAAATTCTCCTGTAGGTAGCATATCGCCATATGCATACTTGCTTTCATCTTTCTCGCCCATCAGATAATCCTCCAAAAAGCTTTCACATCCTCCAATCGAAACATAGCTTGCACAGATCCATTATCATAAAAACAGATGATGCCCAGTTCCGTATCTATCGAACACATAGTGCCACTAACGTGATACTCACCTTTTTTTGTTTCGACTACATACGTTGGAATGATGAACTTAACATCCCCATAAATCGTATTATCCATATTCACCTCATCAAATCGCATTCACGCTCTCAAACGCTTTAATCATCTTCGGGAACTGAATAGCGAACCAGTCAACAATAGTTTCGTCATGTCCAAATTGTCTGTAATGCTCATAATTGGCTTGCAAACCACTTTCAGCGAGGAAAGCGTGAATGATTTCGTGTCGCAACTGCTTTCTCATCAACCCATCGAAATCACCAACCTCATTGACGTTATCATCCCTGATTTTAATTTCTTTTGACGTATAATCACAGTAACCATCAACATCTTTGTCCTTAAACGGCTCCCGATAAACCTTGTATTCAGTTCCAAGAATATTTACTGTTGTCATTCGTTATCCTTTCAAAACGTATCCTACAGACACTTAATAATTAAACTGATAATTGTTACAACTACCATCGCGAACGTAACCATGTAGGCACATCCGAACAGGGTAAAGAGTATTTCCTCTCCCTTTTTGTATTCCTTTTTCACAGAAATTCTTAGCTGATCTGTAACGCCTAGCGTCCTAACATACATCCTTGACGTTATCAGAAGTGCAATGCTGATGACGACTAATATCATCGTGATTTTAACTAACATATCCATCCTCCAAAAGAGCCTTTTTGTTTTTGGTCGTTATTTTTCGGGGTGAGGCTGTGCCGGGTGTACCATCCACTACAACCCCTGCCGGGGGATCTCCAGCAACAAGCAATGCTAAAATGCAAGCGGTGCATCAGCAACCCGAACATATGTATCTATACGATAAATAACCATTTTCAGTATAGATTATGTACTATATTTTGTATGCTATTTTGAACAAACACAATATATTGTTATTTAATTTTAGTTTAGCATTATGTGCT
>URPG01000239.1 GCA_900549675.1 uncultured Oscillospiraceae bacterium
CGGCTTACTAACCTTAAAAAGGTTGTCTAAAAAAGGGTTGACTATCCACCATTATTACAACAATCTCCGTATTAAGGCAAAGTTAAAGGGCTTATCCCCTGCTCTTCACAGACAATAAGCCCTCTCCTCGATTGCTTAATTATAATATTTGTCTAACTTTTTAGGGTCAGTTCAACTTGGCCCGATGTTTTTATTAATGGTTTTCGTCAAGTGTTCTGTAGATGGGATTTTTCAGGCACATAAAGCTTGTAACAAACCCGATTATGCCCACAACGAAGAATATAATCGCTATACCCGAACCTTTACCTGCACCAAAAATACATGCCAATGTTTTTTGTATCGGCGATGCCATTGCCATAAATGGCTCAAATACATAGTCTGCCAATATCCCGCCAAGAAATAATCCGATTGGAATTGTGCTATACTGAATGGTATCGCGCGCAGAAAAAACACGCCCCTGCATGTCAATAGGTACATTGGTGCGCATGATGGCAGTTAAGTTAGCATTCAAAAAGGCCATCGGTACGTTTGATGTAAACGCAGCTATCATCCAAAATGGTAAAGTATGAGTCAGACTTTGCCCTATATCACCTAGTAGAAACGATATGCCGCAGGCAATAAACACCACCTTTATACGGCTTTTTGCAGGCTTCATCAGCGTGACAATAACACTTCCGACAAGCGTACCGATTCCAACAGCCGCCTCTACCATACCGAGCGCAACTTGGTCGTTACCTGTCCGGCCTAATATCAAAGCAGGCAGCATCCCGTATCCACCCATTTTAGCAATAAAGTTGATGAAGGCGAAAAACAAGATTATGCGTAAAAGCGATGTATGCTCTTTTAGAAAACGTATGCCAACCATGCAGCTCTTTGCAAAAGGTTCTCGTATCTTCTGTGCGGGTTGCTTTATATCCGGTATTTTAATTAAAAACAGCAATATTAAAAAAGCGATTGCAAATGTGATAAGATCAATTAGCAAAACTGTTTGCAATCCACCGAATGCGAGAACCGCACTTCCCAATGCCGGAGCAAGTATCGTTACGATAGAACCCGAAAACGCTTGTAGACCGCTTACTCTAACATACTGCTCTTTAGGAGCAAGCAAACTTGTTGCCACATAAGATGCGGGACCTTGAAAAGCGTTCATGAAGCTGAGCAAAAAGTTTATGATGTACAAATGCCATATTTGCAAAGCAGCCAGTATATACAACACCATCACAGTAACCGTTCCAAGCGCCGCAATCAAATCCGCCGCAAGCATGATTCGTTTTTTGTCCCATTTATCGGCAATCGTACCGGCAATAAAGCTAAATAGTATCGAGGGGAGAAGTGAACAAATTGATAAAAAAGTTATGCTGGAAGCTGTACCCTTCTGCCCGTAAACCCATATAACTAGTGCAAAATTGGTCATCGCTGTACCCAATGTAGATACAGCCTGTGAACCCCACAGAATAAGAAAATCCCGGAGACCTAAAAATATATGTTTTTTCATAGCTTTGCTCCTTCAAATCTAATAATGAAATGAAAATGCAAAGCCCAATTTGGACGGTAGAGTCAGGCTACCGCTCCATGCAATTCCCGTCCAATATCAGACCTTGCGTGGAGCATCGGCAATGGTGAGAATCATAAAAACACCCCTAAGTATATTTTTCCTAAGTATAACACAAATCCGAACCTTTCATCAACAAATACAACCTGTCGTGAGTAGTTCGGATTATCATAATTTGTGTCATTAGGTCGAAATAGATGCAGCCAAATTATTCTCGTTCTACTAACGCAAAATTACAGTTCCTTTGTAAGATAGTGACGTTTCCCGGTAAGAGGATACTCCTCTATAGTTAATACTTCTTTGTATCCCAACTTTTTATAAAACTCTGGAGCTTGAAAGCTAAAGGTGTCTAAAAATGCATATCTACAACCTCGTTCTTTTGCTGTTTTTTCCGCTTGTAACAAAATTGTGCTTCCGACGTGTTGCCCTCGAAGGTTTTCGCTGACCCATAAGTATTTTACAAATAACCAGTTCCCATGCGTATTTCCTATCAATCCTGCAACTTTTATTCCCCTCTCATTTTGAAGGTATATTCCCAAATCTCTCGGATTTTTGTCTTCCAATTTTTTAAGGTTATATTCTAGCAACCCATCATAAATCACTTTTTCGTCTTTTTCTTCAATCTTATCCGTTATTTCAAAATCCAATGATTTCACACTCCTTACTTAACATATTTTCTCACGGTTTATAAATCATCTGAATTTATTAACTCCTTTGTAGCGTATAATACAAAACAAAAATAGGCTAAAACAGATACAATTCTGCATCTATTTCAGCCTGATAACTTTGGTGCACCCAAGAGGACTTGAACCTCCATGAAGTTGCCTTCACATGGACCTGAACCATGCGCGTCTGCCAATTCCGCCATGGGTGCGTTTCTTTTGCTTAGATATTATATCATTCTGTATGTCAACACATTCTCTTAATTCAACGAAATTTATTATCATAAAATTTATATATCTATATATAAATGGAGTAAGTATGAATTTACTTTTTAACCGTATCGTGCTATAATTTATTGTAGAAAACAAGGAGTTTTGTTAACCTCATGGAAATTACTATATGGAATCAATTTGAATTTTTGTTTCGTCTTATTTTATCAAGTGTCTGTGGCGGTATCATTGGTTATGAACGGGAAAAACATTTAAAAACAGCCGGTATGCGTACCCACCTGATTGTTTCTGTTTCATCAGCTTTGATGATGATTATCTCTAAATACGGTTTTTTTGATGTTTTAACGGAAGGAATCATACGTTTAGATCCTTCCCGTGTAGCCGCCGGTATTGTCAGTGCCATTGGTTTTTTAGGTGCAGGCGTCATTTTTGTAAGAAAAGAAAATGTCAGTGGTCTTACTACTTCTGCAGGCATATGGGCCACCGTCGGCGTAGGTATGGCAATTGGTACAGGTATGTACATCGTTGGTTGTGCCACTACAATTATTGTCATTTTGGTCCATGTCGTGCTGAACCGCAACTCTAGATTTATTAAATCAACCTTAACACAGCAAATCACTCTCGAAGTGAATTTAATTGAAGATATCGAAAAAATTCTGCACAAAATTTTTGAAGACCAAAAAATTGAAATTACAGGCTTTAAAGCAAAACGTATAAAGGATGATTTACTGGAAATACGGTTGCTTGTTCGTTATCCTGATGCTTATGAAGTGAAGGATGTTCTATTTCTTTTAGGAAAAGAACCTTCTATCCGTTCTATTGAAATTTAATAGAATATAGATATTATAGAGGAATAATGGTTAGAATATTAAAATCAATTGACAAAGGGAAAGGAACCTTCAAATGGAAATAGGAATTAAAGGCTATGCCGAAACAACAGCAAAAATTGATAATTCAGCCGCTGCTATGGGCAGTGGAACTTTAGCTGTCTATGCAACACCTGCCATGGTTGCTCTCATTGAAAAGGCAGCCTGTGAGAGCGTACAGGCATATCTTGCGGAAGATGAAACTACCGTGGGAACCCTCATGCAGGTAGAACATATCAGCGCAACTCCCATGGGCATGAAGGTGACAGCGGAAAGTGTTTTAAAAGAGGTTAATGGAAGAAAACTCGTTTTTTCTGTAGAAGCATTTGATGAAAGCGGAATCATAGGCAAAGGAACGCATGAGCGTTTCATCATAAAGACAGAGCGTTTTATGGAAAAAGCCAATGCAAAAATACGTGGGTAAAATCAAGCTATAAAAAACCTCCAAAGAAGATATGATTTTTATCACATCCTTCTTTGGAGATTTA
>URPG01000240.1 GCA_900549675.1 uncultured Oscillospiraceae bacterium
TTTAAGTTGGCGGTATCCCCGCCGCCGTTTTGATAGTCAATAGATACTTTGGTTTCATCGGTTTCCCATTCTTCTAAACGTGACATAAAAGCCTCTCGAATGGTGTCCAGAGAGGGGTGTTCAGTAAATTGGACCAATCCGATTTTTAATCTTTTATCCGCAGAGGTACTGGGTGCTTCCGATAAAGAGGTGGAAGAACCTCCATTGTTGTTTCCGCAGGCAGATAAAACCAGCATAAACATAAGTGCGGATAAAAAAAGCGATACAGTTTTTTTCACAATTGATTTTTTCATTCGTTGACATCCTTTCCTAAAAGACTACTTTTGTCAAAGTATTTTGTCTTTCCTCAAAAAATAGGGAATAGGACAGAGATAAATAAAAACAAAAACATCTGTCCTCATTACAAGGACAGATGTAAAAATCTGCGGTGCCACCTTGCTTGCCGATTTGTTCGGCCGCCTCATAGAATGCTAACACATCCCCGCCTGTTAACGCCGGCATACGTCCTGCCATACTCAGTTTTTTTAAACTTTTCCGCAGGCCCTCTGGGGTCCATTTCAATGAAACGTGGCTGTCGGATTCCACCATCCCGACTCTCTGGCAGTTCGTTTTTCAGTGCTATATCCCCATCAACGGTTTAAAAATATTAAAACACATTGGTTGAATTTTGTCAACCCTAAGATAAGGAATTGTTTAAGATTCTTTCAGCACCTCATAATTAGCGGCTTTATGCAGGTTGTTTATCAATTGGTCTAAAGAAGTTTTCCGTAAAATACCACTGTATTTTCCGTTTAATTCTACGGCATAACGTTCCTGTCCCTTTACAGGATAGAAAGTAATAACATCTTTGCCGCCTTCAAAATAAGCGTATTCAGCAGTGAGAATCACAGAGGCTTTATCATATTCAACCTTTTCGGAAGAAAGAATGGGTAAGCTGAGCAATTCACTGTAAAGCGGCTGATAGGTCTTTTCATAGTCGACATCTTTACCTTCTAATGTTGCGGTAATATCATACTGGACATTTTCTTCGGTGGACTTTTCTTCGTTTTTCTCTCTTTTGGTTTCAAAGGCAGTGGTTTTGCCGTTTTCAGTAAAAGTGAGCTTAGAAACATCCTGAATATTGGCTAGGAAAATGTAAGAGGCACGAAGAGCGTTGAGATCCGTTTCTGCCCATTTTGAAACCGCACTGCTTGCGATTTCATAGATTATATTACCGTCATCAACGACCATATAATGGTTTCCGTCTTCATTGACTTCACTGATTTTTATCGAATGCTTTTCACCGTTGAGTTCATAATCGACGCGGGCATAGGGCTCGGCCAATCCGTATTCAGCCAGCTTGGTGCCGTCCGCATTCACTTCGGCGGCAGAAGAGGCAACAACCGTTTTGAGGGCTGTCATAATTTCACCCAATATAGTCGAATTAGCGTCAGCTTCGATTGGGGATAAAAGCGTATTCGGCGTCATACCGGTAGAATTGTTTTGGTTTATTCCAATCTCAATAGGAACAGCAAAGTTTTTACCGGATAAGACAAGGGATTTCAATTCATCAGGGGCTTCCGCAGTGTTACCTTCGGCATCTTCTGTTTGTAGGGAAGGAATGGATATCACGTTGGTGTCCACAAAATTTAAAGCTTTTGAGAAGAAATCAGAAGAAACGGAACTTGCAATATAGACTTTTCCGTCTTTCATCACGTAACGCCCTGTTGTGCCCGGAGAGGTTTGCCCTAGGATGAGCGTGTCACTACTGCCATCCTGATAAGTGAGCATCAATGTGGCCTCTCCCTTATCATTCAGTCCAAAATCGGCAAGGTTTTCAGGGGTTTCAATTTCTTTAACAGCGGAGAGAGGTAAAACCGTATTGACGGCAGAAGATAGAGCAGAGGATTTAAGCGGGATGTTTTCCATTTCTTGCAGGGTATATTCTGTTGTGGGGTCTTTACCGCTTTCTTCTGCCGTTTTTTGTGAGGCCAATATTGTATATTTATCCTCTTTGTTTTCGATAGCTATCTTAGCAAGATCAGATGTCTTCTTTTCAATCAAAGGAATCATTTCAGCGGCAGAGGAGGAAGAATTATTGTCTTCATCGGTGGTTTCGGGCGGATGCCGAAGAAGAATAGCGGCGGCAATCCCTACAGCAGCCCATACAATGAGCATAACAAGAATATTGCGGGTCTTCTTTTTCATAACTTACAAATGCCTCCTGCGTAAGAAAATAATGAGACCGATAACAATAATAGCAAGAGGAATCAGTACCGTGAATACGCCTAAGCCAAGAATGTTCACAAGGGAAGAGCTGGCGGCAATATCCAACTGATTCACCTGTACAGGCGGAATATAAACCTGAGAAACATCAGCGCCGGTTATCTCTGAAAATAAGTCTGTGAAGAACTGCTTATTGCCGAAAGTAGAAGAATTGATGAAATCAGACGTAAAAGCAGAAGGAGATGTAAAGACAATTACATTTTCATTGACATATTCGCCGTTTTTCTTAATCATTTTACTGGACATAGAAGCCACTGTCTGTGCTGATTTTTTAGTGGAATCACTGTTTTCGTTCTCTACCACATAAGTACTGTCATAAGAAGTCCACAAAGACGAAGTGGAAATGCTGTCATTTCCGGCAAAAAGAAGTTTAATAGGAGCGGATATGGGTGATACCAAATAAGAATAACTGTTTTTAGAAAACAGTTCACTGGTTGACTGCACAAAAATGGTAGAAGCATCTCCGCCGGGCAGAATGTTGTTGTTGTCAGTTTCCGCAACAATTGCTTTTTGGATTTGTACACCCCATTCTTCTAAAAAGCTCTCTAAAAGAGGCAGTTTGGCCTGTGTGGGCTCGGCAACATAAAGAATGCTGCGGGAAGAATCAGCAGTTTCATCCGCTAAAAATTCTCTGAGTTTGGTAATTTCTGCCTCGGTATAGTCTTTAGAAGGGGTTGGAATCATCACCACATTGGTGTTTTCAGGAATTTCTTCCGTCATTATATTAAATTCGGCGGTTTCAAAACCATGATCCTTTAAATTTTGATCAAAAGCGCTCCGATAGCCAGCCACCAAAAGCTCGTCATGACCTGTGGCAACAGACATTTTCGGCACTTTATCCACATTGACAAGGCTGACGGCATTGGCTAAGGCACTGTCAACCTTTGAAACATATTCGGTGGCACCTGTTTGCTGATTTTGGCTGGCAGAGAATAAATCCACCATAGGAGAAAGCACTTTCGTGCGTTTTTCCGATTTAATAATCACATATCCCTTTGAGAGATTCTGGTCGGGATATTCTTGTACAAATTGGGGGTTTGTATCTAAGTCAACAAAACGAACTTTAATTTTGGGATTCGCCTCCTGCATTTTTTTAGCAAGATTAGGCACCTGGCTGTATTTTAAATTACCGACATTCAAAATTTTATCGGCTTCATCTTCTTTGACCAGAAGAAGGATTTCCGTATCAATTTGTACCGATTTTGCAATCTTAACAGCATCTTCTGACAAAGTATTAATTTTCTGAGCGGTCATGTCGATGTCAAGTGAAGGAAAACGGTCTGATAAAGCGGTAGCCAAAATATTAATAAAAATAACAATCGCTATAAACACGGCTGTCATAATAACAGAAGCACCGCCGTGTTTGAATTTTGTATTGGAAAACAATTTTTTAAAATAATTGTCTTTTGCTTTTACAGCAGCGATTTCTGCTGTTTGATTTTCTTTTTTATCGTTCATGATTGACCCTCCCTTAACTCCAACGGCGGCGTTCTATCCTGCGTGAGGGAAGAAAAACAAAAAGTGTGTTTAT
>URPG01000241.1 GCA_900549675.1 uncultured Oscillospiraceae bacterium
ATTGATGAAGAACAGCGTTTTGGCGTGGCTCAAAAAGAAAAATTAAAGGCTGTCAGCAAATCCGCTGATATTCTCACGCTTTCGGCTACCCCTATTCCCCGAACTCTCAATATGGCCCTTTCGGGTATCCGGGATATGTCTGTCATTGAAGAGGCACCGCATGACCGCCACCCGGTGCAAACCTATGTTATGGAACACGATGAAGGTGTTATCTACGATGCGATTCGGCGTGAACTGCGTCGGGGCGGCCAGGTCTATTATCTGCACAATGACGTCGCCTCTATCCAGCAGACAGCCGCCAGAATCAATGCTGCTATCCCCGAGGCCAGAATTGGCGTAGGACACGGCAAAATGCACGAGGAGGAACTCAGTGAAGTTTGGCGAAAACTCTTGGAGCATGAAATTGATATTTTGGTCTGCACCACCATTATCGAAACCGGTGTGGATGTTTCCAATGCCAACACGCTGATTATTGAAAATGCCGACCACATGGGCCTTTCTCAATTGCACCAGATACGCGGACGAGTCGGCCGCAGCAACCGCCGCGCCTATGCCTATCTCACTTATACCAAAAACAAGGTGCTGACAGAAATTTCACAAAAACGCCTGTCTGCGATACGAGAATTTACAGAATTTGGGGCAGGCTTTAAAATCGCTATGCGTGACCTTGAAATTCGCGGAGCCGGCAATGTTTTAGGCGGCGAACAACACGGACACATGGAAACCGTAGGTTATGATATGTATATTAAGCTGTTGAATGAAGCCATCAGTATCATGAAAGGTGAAGAACCCGCCCCCATTGAAGAAGACTGCATTGTGGATATGCAGGTGCAGGCGCATATCCCTGAACGCTATATTGACAGCACTAACCTTCGTTTGGATATTTACCGTAAAATTGCCGCTGTGAAAAATGAAGAGGACGCCATGGATATCACCGATGAGCTGATTGACCGCTTTGGTGAGCCGCCTGCCGCCGTACAGGGTTTAATTGATATTGCCCTTTTACGCAACACAGCCTCGCAGCTAGGCATTGATGAAATCAAACAGCAAGGCCCCGCTTTGTTGTTATACAAAAAGAAAATCGACATGAAACAGGTATCCGAATTGGTCAACACTTGGAAAGGCAGAGTGTTGCTCAGTGCCGGCAGCCGACCCTATATCAGCATTAAGCTTGGCAACGATTCTCCTCTGGACATTCTTTCACAAGCGTTGAAAATTATGAAAGAATTCGCCTCACAGGATTGATTGTTATTTCCCGCTCTGCCGTAAATAATTATTTTCGCTTTCAGTAGACAAATTCGTCTATTTTCGTTATAATAGGACAGGTTCAAAGCCATTTATAAAGGCAGATTTATAAATTTTGCAATGCAATGAACGTCAAAAATTGCCGAAATCATGTTTAGCAAATATTCGTTTTTCTAAATGTACGTGAACACACTGAAAAACCATTCTGATTAAACATGTGTCAATGAAAAATAAAAGATTTTGAATGGAAAGGCTTGATAAAAATGAAAAATTTTATGAGAAAGCTCGCTGCCCCTTTTGCTCTCTTATTTGCCGTAGTTGCTTTTTCGGGTTGCTATAACGAAGAAAACCTTTGGGCCGCCCGAAAGGGAACCCTCACTCTTCCAATTGGCGGGTATATTTACTATTTGAATTCCGCAGCCGGTGATGCCCGCACTAAAATTCCAACGGGACAAGAAGTTTTAAAAAGTAAAATCGATGGTAAATCTGCCGAAACATGGATACGTGATGCCGGTCTGGAAAGTATAAAATCTTTTTTCTATATCAATGAAAAATTTGAGGAAATGGGGCTTTCTTTAGAAGAAGATGATATTACTTCTATGGAATCTTATGTGGACAACATGTGGGCGTCTTTCGGTTCAAGCATGGAAAAAGCAGGTGTTTCCAAAGAATCTTTCCAACTCATATACGCTGATTTTTCATTAAAACAATCTGCCATTTTTGATGCACTCTATGGTCCGAACGGTGAAAAAGCGGTTTCTGATAAAGAATTGACGGATTATTATGAAGATACTTATTATGCTTATGAATATTTCACTGTTTCTGTCCCTACTATAGAAGATACAACAGAAGAATCTTCTGCCGCTTCAGCCGAAAAGAAAGTTGACGAAGCTGCAAAAAGCAAGATTAAAGAAAAATTGCAGCAATACAGTGAAAAAATTAAAAAAGGTGATTTAACCGTCACTGAGGCCGCCGACGCATATGCCAAAGAAAACAATCTGGAAAGCAACGGCTACAATACTTACGCCGGTAAAAAAACAGATGCTTACAGTGAAATTTCTAAAGCTGTTCTTGCTTTAGATGAAAATGATGCACAGGTTATCGAAAGTGGTACAACCGCTCTTGTGTTGGCTCGAAAAACTCCTATTGCAGAAAAATCACAAGAGATGTTAAAAGACAAAGATTCCCGTATCAATATCCTTTCTGACATGAAATGGGAAGAATTCACAACATGGGTAAAAGAACAATCCGCAAATATAGAGGGAATTGTCTTTAATGATTCTGCCATCAATGCGCAAAAAATTTCTTCTTTCTTTAACGCAGACAACAAAAACGGAACTTCCTCAGCGCCCGATGACAGTTCTCAAGCACCGCAATCTTCACAAGCAGGATAAACCGTAAAAGCAGCCTCATCAAAGGCAATAAACAATTTGAAAACAAAATTTCATTTTGCTGTGCCGAATACACAAATCTGAAAGTGCCTCTAATTGAACAAGTAAATACAACAATAAAAAACGGACCGAAGGCATAAAAGCCAACAGTCCGTCTTTTTATATTTTCTTTTTTCACTGCTGCCAGTAATTCACTTCTATAGCCCCTGAGGTAGTGCTGAAATCAAATTGTGAACTACCATTGCCAACAACAAATTCACCGTCTGTATAGCTTCCCTGAAATCCTGTATAAAACTTTCCGGAGATGCTTTCGTACTTGGCTGTAAACTGTGACTCTTTCGGAATATAAACCGATATTTTCCCTGCGATACTCTCGGCCTCAATCTGATGGGGAGTTCTCGAGGAAGATAACGTAACTGCACTGGAAACTGTTCCTGCTTTTGCTTTTTTTAATGCACCGTCTGCCTCTATACTTCCCGAAATATTTTCTGCATGGAAATCGCTGACATCTATATCTTCTGCCACAATCTTCCCAGAGGTTGAGGAAAGGCTAATCGAATCCGCCGTAATCTCTTTTACAGATATACGCCCTGAAATTGTCGTAAAATCCGCTTTTTGGCTCTGTGTTTTATGTGCTTCAATATTCCCCGATACGCTCTCCAATGAAATTTCCTTGGGCCAAATGTCATATAACAGAATAGAACCTGAAATGTTCTCGCAATGAATGGACTGAAGCTTATCATAGACATAGCGGGGAATTTCCACCTGCAAATTTTTTTGTATAAATTCAAAATTAAATAGAGAGAACAAACCCTTCTGCTTTTTCCAATCTATCTGCAATGTACCCCCTTGATGGCTGACAAACGCATGGTTTTCGTCTGTAATCTCCCTATTGGCTCTTTCGAGTATTTTTACGGCAAAAGGCGGAGATTCGGCTCCCTCCTCTATTTGGGGTTCTTCAGCTTCCACCGGGACAAATTCAATTTCTCCGCTTTTCCAGCTAATCTCCAGTTCCTCCAAGGAAGTTAATTCAAAAGTCTGTTCATAATAAAACTTCATATCTTGTTTTCCTCTCGATTCAAAAATTCGTTTTGCATTATTCTTAAACAAAATGACCGACAATGTCGTTGCTACCAGAACAGATAAAA
>URPG01000242.1 GCA_900549675.1 uncultured Oscillospiraceae bacterium
AAACGCACTGTTCTAGTCGCTTCTTATGAAGGCGCGGCAGCGGGGTACCTCACTTTATTACCAGAAACATCTACCGGTCCTTTTGCCCACCAAAAAATCCCCGAAATAAAAGACTTTAATGTATTTATACCGTACCGCAATAAAGGAATCGGAACTAAATTAATGGATTGCATCGAATCCATTGCTAAACAGCATTTTTCTTCGATTTCTTTGGCGGTAGGGCTGTATCCCGATTATGGAACCGCTCAAATTATGTACGTCAAGCGAGGATATATTCCCGACGGCTCCGGTATTTGGTACAACGAAAAACAATTAAAGCAACACGAACCCTGCATTAACGATGATAATTTAAACTTGTATTTTTGGAAACATTTCGCCTAAAAATGGAGGGTCGTAAAAAAACAACAAGCATAAATCTCGCTCCGCCGTGATTGCACGACCAAAATTATTATTCTATTTTAAAGAGTTTATAAACGATTCATGATGTTGCACCATAACCGCTAAAGACAAAAGACAGCAGAAAAAGTCGGACACTTCTCTATAAAAGATGATAGGATAGAGATACAGAAAGGGGTTTTACTGTGGGCTGGATTGAAGACATTGGAAAAGCAATTCAATATATTGAAGAAAACATCAGCGAAGATATTGATATAAAGAAAATAGCAGAACAAGTATGTATGTCCTCGTTTTATTTCCAAAAAGGATTTACTATGCTCTGTGGTTTTACAATTGGTGAATATATTCGGCAGCGCCGGCTTACTCTTGCCGGCACTGAGCTGGTCGCTACCGATAAAAAAATCATTGATATTGCTGTAAAATACGGCTATGATTCTCCTGACAGTTTCACCAAAGCTTTTTCTCGTTTTCATCAAGTCACCCCTTCTGCAGTACGAAAAGCGGGTGCTCCCATTAAATCTTTTGCCCCGCTGAAAATTAAATTTTCATTGGAAGGCGGTTATATCATGAACTATAAAATTGTTGAAAAGGATGCCTTTACCGTGATGGGTAATTCTAGAATTTTCAAGTACGACAGTTCCTCAATAGAGATACCAGAATTTTGGACGGAACATTATCAAACCGGAAAGAACGAATTTGTATGCGGTGAATACGGCATATGTATGGATGAAAGTGAAAAAGATGATGAATTCGAGTATTTAATCGCTGATTGCTATATCCCTAATAAAGACGTCCCAGCCGGTTTTATCACTAAGACGATTCCCAAACATACTTGGGCAATCTTTCCTTGTATAGGCAGTATGCCGAAAGCTCTCCAGGAAGTAAACCGTAAAATTTTTTCAGAGTGGCTTCCCAACTGTAAAGAATATGAGATTGCGGCAGGATACAACGTTGAATTATACAGCAACTGCGCTGACTACCCCGGTGGAAATCAAGACGAGGCCTATTACAGTGAAATTTGGATTCCTATAAAAAAGAAAGCTTAAAAAGCACACAGAATATCAGCTAAAAGAACTTCTCCGCATCATTTCAGAGCTATCAGTATTTTTATATGACTGATAGCTCTTTCGACGTATTCACTATCATAAATTTATGCTATACTTAATTATTATCCGTTAAAAGATTAGCCTTCTTTTGTCTATTTATATTTATATAAAAATAAAAAACAGGAGAAATTACATGACAGAAACAATTTACTTAGCCGGTGGTTGTCTATGGGGCGTACAAGCCTTTATTAAAACATTAAAGGGTGTCATTCATACGGAAGCCGGAAGAGCCAACGGTTCTTCCAATACGCTTAACGGTGCTTATGATGGTTATGCTGAGTGCGTTAAAACTGAATTTGACCCGGAAATCGTAGCGGTTTCGCAGCTCATGGATTATCTTTTTGAAATTATAGATCCTTACAGCGTTAATCAGCAAGGGGCAGATATCGGTGCAAAATATCGCACAGGCGTATACAGTGAAATTCTCCGCCATTTGGAAGAAGCCAACCAGTATATTATGAACAGACCTGATAAAGAAAAAATTGCCGTGGAAGTTCTGCCCCTCACAAACTATGTCAAAAGCGCAGAGGAACACCAAGACAGATTGGACAAATACCCTAACGATTATTGTCATATTCCTAAACAATTACTTCAAAAATATCGGAAATAATTTTTATTTTTAAGCTTAATAAGCTTAATTTATATGGTATATAAACTATAAAAGATATAAAAAAGGATTGATAACATATGGTTACCACTTATGATTGGTTTGGCTATGAAACTTCTATTGAAAACCGTTATTCTCTCATAAAAAACGCTGGATTTGACGGTGTATTATTGTGGTGGAGTGAAGGTTTTAATCGAGGTGACTACCGGAAGGCCCCCGTTTTAGCACGAAAAGCAGGACTTTTGATAGAAAATATTCATACACCCATTCAAAACCAAAATAATCTCTGGCTGGATAATTTAGAGGGACAGTATTCTTTTGATTGTTATTTGCAGTGTATTGTTGACTGTGCAGATTTTGAAATCCCTGTCATGGTTGTGCATTTACCGGAAGAACACTACCCGTGCAACGTATTGGGTCTAAACAGAATGAAAATACTTGCCCAAAAAGCCGAACAGCTCGGAATTTATGTAGCTCTTGAAAATGTAAGAAATCTCAGCAATGTATCTTATGTTTTGTCACATATCGACTCTCCCCATATTGGGTTCTGTTTTGATTCTTGTCACCATCATAATTACAATCCAAATGTGGACTTGTTATCTCTATATGGTTCCAGGTTAATGGCTTTACATTTACATGATAATGGCGGAATTCACAATCAACATCAACTGCCGTTTGACGGCGAAATCGATTGGCATACTACCATGAAAAGTATCGTCCGTACCGGTTACTTAGGTCCTACCGCACTCGAGCCCATGAATTGGGATTATACCAATCTTTCTATAGAAAAATTTTTAAACCGTGCTTTTCAAAAAGCCAAAGCCTTAGAACTTTTAAGGCAATCTAATCTCAAGCTCATAAAGGAGAATCAAAATGCTATTTCATGAATTAGAATTTGTTCCTATGACAGCTCCCCTTATGAAACAAGCCTTTGACGATGATGCAAAACAATTTTTCCAACAAGAAACTGGGGGACCTCCCGGCTATGATGACGGTACTTTTCTTGAAAAATGGGGCATTGAATCCAATGCTATCTCATACCGTATAAATCTGAAAAAGAAAGCAATCGGCGCTATAATGGTGTTCATTGACGAAAAAAACAATTATGGATTTCTTGGTAATATTTTTATTGATTCTTCCTTGATTGGAAAAGGTTATGGGCATACAGCATGGTTGTTTATTGAACAGCAATATCCTCAAATTACGGTATGGGAAACCGAAACGCCTGCCGTTTCTTATCGAAACCATTGTTTCTATATTAACAAATGCGGTTTCCAAGTGTTTGCAGTAGAACGGAAGAAAGACCGATATGAAGCTATGTTTAAATTGAGAAAAATTATCAGTTAAGCAACAAAATAGAGTATTACTTCACCTTTATTCTTTCTGCTGATTATTTATTTCATTCTTACGATAGACTTGCCTCCTTTTTTACTTGTGATACTCACTTATACATAGTATGATTTTTACATGAATGGAATTATCTTCTTTTTGTTTTTAGTATCAAAGATTTAATAGGCAGGAATTTCCCGTTTAGGCATCCGTACCATCCATCTTTCAACTTTTATGGAGAACAAACATGATTAAAAATTCTGTCTTATATACCTTTTCTCGAATCATAACACCTAAAACGAATACAGAAAACATCACCAATCA
>URPG01000243.1 GCA_900549675.1 uncultured Oscillospiraceae bacterium
CTCGATTCTATCAAGATGAACAAACTTCACATTCTTCTACTTCCAGACTTTTGCTGCGAATATAATATAAGCTCTTTACGCCCTGTTCGAAAGCCAAAATATAAAGATTTAAAATTTGTCTAAATGTATATTCATTGGTGGTATACAAATTCATGCTTTGCGCTTGGTCGATGTGACGCTGACGAATGCCCGCCGCACGCACTGACCAAGTTTGGTCAATATGATGAGCATTTTTATAATACCAAATCGTATCAATACCTAAGTCGGGGGCAACCCTCGGCATGAGTCCGTTTTTCTTTTCTTCTAAATAGAATCGATTCATAATCGGGTCGATTCCCGCTGTTGTACCGGCAATAATACTGGTGGAGCTTGTCGGTGCAATCGCCATAATCCAACCGTTGCGCAAGCCGTTTTGCGCCACCCTTTCCTGTAATTTTTTCCATTGTTCACTGGTATAATTACGTTTTTTGAAGTAATCTCCTGTCTGCCAATCACTGCCCACAAACTCGCGGTAGGCACCTTTTTCAGCGGCAGTCCGGCAGCTTGCTTCAATAGCAGCATAGTTGATACGTTCAAAGATTTTATCGACAAATGTCAGGTGATCTTCACTTTCCCACATGATTTTATGCTTGGCGAGCATATGATGATAACCGCTCACGCCCAAACCAATCGGCCGATAGTTATGATTATTAATTTTTGCGTACGGAACAGGAAAAAAGTTTAAGTCAATCACATTGTCCAGTGCCCGAACAGCACTCTCTGTCAGTTCTTCCAGTTCTCCCTCTCGGTCAATATCAATATTCCCCAAGGACAAGCTTGCAAGATTACAAACCACAAAATCACCGGGTTTTGTTTTGGTAACGACCACAGTTTCTCCATCAACAATTTCAACAGTTTGCGAAACACTTTCAATTTCACTCATATTCTGTGCAATTTCCGTACAGAGATTACTGCTGTAAATCATACCCTTATGAGAATTCGGATTCATGCGGTTCACCGTATCACGATTGAACGCAAAGGGCGTACCTGTTTCGACAGCACTTTTTAAAATTAAGCGAACCAACTCTTTAATGGTCACCACACGCTTTTCAATTCGGTCGTCTTCTACACAGTCGCGATAGCGTTTTTCCCATTCCTCTCCCCAACTGTCTTCCAAATGATAGCCTTTGACGGTAAAAACTTCATGCGGACACATTAAATACCAATTACTGTCCAAATTTTCTCTCGCCATTTTCCAAAACAAATCGGGATAACAAACCGCTGGGAAAACATCATGAGCTTTCATTCTGTCATCACCGTTGTTGGTACGCAGTGCTAAAAATTCGGGCAAATCTTTGTGCCATACATCCAAATATACAGCTACTGCGCCCTGCCTAACCCCCAGTTGGTCCACGGCAACGGCCGTATCATTGGCAAGCTTAATCCAACGAATAATACCGCCGGCAGCTCCTTTAAAACCACGAATGGTGCTGCCCTTTGCCCGAACTTTTCCGAAATAAAGTCCCATTCCGCCGCCAAATTTGCTGACCTGTGCAAAATTATCGATACTGCGGTAAATACCGGTCAAGCTATCCGGTACAGTATCAATAAAGCACGAAGAAAGCTGATGAAACGGCTTTCTGGCATTAGAAAGAGTCGGCGTTGCCATGGTCACTTTTAGTGTGCTGAGCATCTCATAAAAACGTTTGACCCACTGCATACGATTGCTTTTTTCCAACATGGCTAAATGCAGCGCAATGCCCAAAAACATTTCCTGCGGGGTTTCCAACGGTTCACCTTTCGGGCTGCGAATTACATAGCGAGATAACAACAAGCTAAGCCCCGAATCTGTTAAACGTTCATTATTTGCATTATCAATCAGTTCAGCTGCCTGATTCAACTCTTCAGCAGTATAATGCTCTGTGATATAGGCGCCATACAGGTTCTGTTGGGTGAGAAAAGCCACCTTATCAGCAAAAGTACGGAGTTGATATTCACTTAACACGTGGGATAATTCTTCTTCAAATTGCAAAAAGCGCAGCCTTGCAGAAATATACTCCCATTTGGGAGCCTCTTGTGTTGTCAGCTCAACAGCAGCTTTTAATAGAGCAGACATCATTTCCTTGTGAGTCATTTGAGGTTTTTGAAAGGATGCAAATTTAATCTGTAATTTTTCCAGTGAATACTCTTCCTGCGGAAAATCTTTCTCTATTTTGCGCAAAGCATTCTCCAGTTTTTCTTTTGTTTGAAAAGGTTCTGTCAGCTTATCACGTATTTTTCGGCGTTTGGCACGTTCATTGCGATATAAAATGTAGCTTTTGCTGACCTCATAATAACCCTGCTCCATGAGTGACGTTTCCACCAAATCTTGTATGGTTTCCACCTGTATCGTCTGAGAATATTTTTTAAGCTTATCAACAATATAGTCTGTCAATCTTTTCAGTTCGTTTTCACTAACTTCTGTCGGTACACTGGCAAATGCCTTTTGAATGGCTACTGTTATCTTCATTGGCAAAAATTCTTGGGTTTTGCCGCTGCGTTTAATAATCTCCATTGATATCTTCCTTTTCTGTATTCCGTATTCTATCATTAGTGTTTACACAAACACAATAATTTCTAATGTTTTAAAAGTATACCACAATATCCTGTGGTATACAAGTGAATTGAAAATAAACATAAAAATAATTTTTAATATCAATTTACTAATAAAAGAAATTTTTATCAACTCTCTTTTGATTTATGAGAATTTATTTCACTGATAATTCTGTGAATCCGGAACAGAAAAAACGCTTGAGCATGAAATAGCCCAAGCGTTTTGGCAGATTTTTATTCTACTTTAATTACTTCCACGGGACAACCACCTTCGGCTTCTTTTGCCAATTCAAAATTGCCCTCGTTTACTTCTCCGTAAACTTCCGCTAAATCATCATCTGCCATGCGGAACACCTCCGGACAAGTAGCCTCGCAAAGACCGCATCCAATGCAGCCACTCCTATCAATTTCTGCTTTCATTTTCCTGCACTCCCATGTTTTTTAAATCTAATTTGGGAAAAGGACCGTCAGCAGCATCTTAAATCTTTCTTCTGCGTAAACAGCGTGCGGAACCTTGGCAGGCATCACAATGGAATCTCCTTGATTCAGAAAATATTCTTCTCCGTCTATGGTGATTTTCCCTTTACCGTCTAACGCCAACACAAAAGCATCTCCTGAAGATTCATGCGTGCTGATTTCTTCTCCCTTTTCAAAGGCAAACAAAGTTAAACTATGATGAGCGTTTTGCGCCAGTGTTTTGCTGACGACTTGCCCCTGTCTGTATTCGACTTCATCTGCTAAAGGTAATACTGTGCTGTGTTCGATATTTTTAATCATTTTTTCCATACCAAAACCTCCTATGTCTTATTTTTTATTCTCTTGACTTGATGATTACAGTATACTATACTGTAACTAAAAATTCCGTTGTTTTTACAACAAATGAGGAAGCATATGCTATCTGTTTTAAAACAATGCCGCCTATTGGCGGGAATCTGAAATACAGAAATTGTTCGCTTGTCTTTCGGCTCATCAAAAACAATATCAAAAAAATGAATATATTCTAAGAGCCGGTGAAGAAACTTCTTCTATTGGTATTGTTTTGAGCGGAAACGTCCATATTATACAAGAGGATTTTTGGGGAAATCGAAGTATTCTAACCGACGTGGTTCCCAGCGAACTGTTTGCTGAGTCTTTTTCTTTTGTAGAGGGACAAAAACTTCCCATCAGTGCAGTTGCAGTACAAGAC
>URPG01000244.1 GCA_900549675.1 uncultured Oscillospiraceae bacterium
TGTTTTTGACAAAATAGAATTTAGTCTTTTCATACTCCCTCTTTGATAAATATAAATTTATAAATTATTTATGTTTTCATTATAACCTTATCGTTCCACAACGGTCAACCTTATGTTTAGCGATTTAGTTTTTTGGTAACTGAGATTATAATGGATATTAAAATAAACGAAGAGGCTATGAAACATCTCAGCCTCTTCGTTTATTTTTTTCTCCAATATTCAGAGTTACTCTGCAAAATTATTTTCCTTGGTAAAGGCAATCAGTTCTTCTGCTGTTGTAAAAGCCATACCCGTTACTGTGTCGGCACAGCCATAATAGATAGCAATACGGCCTGTTCCACTGTCTGTCAAAGCGGCACAGGGGAACACAACATTCGGCACATCACCTATACATTCATACAACTCATGCGGGGCCAGGATATAGTCTTTTGAACGGTATTTTACTTTCCAAGGCTCATTGATATCCAATAAAGCCGAACCCATGCGGTAGACAAAACCATTGCAGGTATTAATCACACCATGATAGATTAACAACCAGCCTTCGTCTGTTTCAATTGGAATCGGGCCGGGACCGATTTTCGTACTTTGCCAAGCCGATACGTCGCCTTTTACAGCGCCCATCATATAACGGTGACGTCCCCAAGAAACTAAATCATCACTCTGGCTGACAAAAATGTCACCGAAAGGTGTATGTCCGGTATCACTGGGGCGGCTCATCATCATATAGCGTCCATTAATTTTACGTGGAAAAAGAACGCCATTGCGGTTATAGGGCAAAAAAGCGTTTTCCATTTGATAGAAAGTCTTAAAATCTTCTGTATAGGCCAAACCAATAGTCGGCCCATGGTAGCCGTTACACCAAGTTACATAATATTTGCCATCCATAAAGCAAACTCTTGGGTCATACCGATATTCACGATTTAAAATTTCGGGTTCATCTCCCACCAGGTGGATTGGTTCGTCATCAATCTTCCAATTAATGCCGTCTTTGCTGAACCCAGCAAAAATATCCATGCTAATAGAACGGCTGTCACAGCGGAATACACCAGCAAAACCGTCTTGAAAGGGAACCACTGCGCTGTTGAACACACTGTTGGAACGCTTATTTCCGTTTCTGCCGATAATTGGGTTATTATCGTAACGCCATAAAGGTCCTTGAGCTTGAGCAGGCTTTTCTTGCCACGGAATATTGGGCAAAGCCTCTCCTATGATTTTTGCCATAAAGTTTCCTCCTAAAGAGCTTAATTTAAAAAAGAGGGCGGGAACTTTTGCTTCCCGCCCCTTGGCTTTTTATTTTTAAAATGGCCGCAAAGCGTTTATATCCTTATTTCTTTGCCATAAACGCATCTACCTGAGTTTGTGCTTCGGCCAAAATGTCGTCAAAACCTGCATCCCGCATTTCTTGCATCATGCTGGGAACTCCTTCGGCAGGATCAATGGTTCCTGTGAAGATCTCACCCTTGTAGCGCTGATAAATCTGAATGCAGTTTGCCAATTGGTCTGCTACTTTTTTAGTGTCAAAAGTAAAACCTAAAAGGATAGAAGGTTCTGCGTTTTCATTTAATGCTTTTACTTCATCCCATTGATTAACTTCTTCTTTATCAGTCTGGGTAACATTAAAGAAAGTAGCCTGTGTGTAGCCGGCCATTGTCCAGTTTTCATTGTTACGATGAATTCTGCCGTCTTCGGCATAAACCCAATCATCGCCCTCAAGACCATAGTAGAAACTGTCACGAACATAGGTATCTGTGTTGACAACCTCTAAGAATTGCAGAGCTTTGGCAGGATTTTTGCTGCCGGCTGAAATAGCGTTTAAAGAACCGCGAACAGTATCGTTAGAAACCACTGTCGGTCCCCACTGATAAGCCTCTGCTTCTTTACCCATGTTGGGGCCCCAAGTGGTTTTAGCGGCACCGGCCCAGCCTTGTGCTACCTGTACAGGTCTATATTTGGGGGCTTCCGGTAATGTGGCTGCGTCAGAGTTAATAATGCCCTTGGTATACCAGTCATGAAGAAGCTCTAAGTTTTTCATGACATCTTCCTGTTCAAGGACAGGAACAACCTTGGCTTTTTCATCATTAAAGCGTACGCCGATAGCCGGCAAACCGGCACTCATTTGATCATACTGATAAATTACCCATTCTGCACCGTTTTTATCCATCGGCAAAGCAGTGGCATTTAAATGATCTTTAATTTTTTGAAGGGGTTCGGTTAGACCTTCTAAGGTAGTGATAGAAGCGGCATCAATATCCAACTCTTTCACAAGCTCTGAATCCCAAACGATAAATTCACTCTGAGAGCTGTCTTTATAAGTAGGAACAGCATAGATTTTGCCGTCTACACGGGCAGCATCCCAATACTCAGCAGGAATCATGTTGTAAAGAGCCGGAGATTCTGTTTCAAGCAGTTCTGTTAAATCTGCAAAAGCGTTTGAAGCAACATCAGTATTATAAGTGCCGCCATTGGTAAACAAAATATCATAGTCACCGCCGGTTTTTACGATAACATTTCGTCTGTTATCCCAATCGCCCCAGCTGACGACTTCCATATCAATATGAACACCAATTTTTTCGCCAAGATATTCATCCATCTTAGCTTTCCAAGCGTCATAGTTATCAGGCATGCCGTTGCCGACCATGGCCCACTTGATGTTGACAATCTCACCGGGAGTAGCCGGTTCATTGTTATCATCTTCTGTAGACGGGGTAGATTCTACTGTTGAAGTACCCGCAGAAGAAGTGTTTTTGTCTGCATCTGTAGATTTTTTGTCGCCTGCACAAGCAGTCAGACCCAAAACCATTACACATGCAAGCAAAAGTGCAAGAACTTTACTTTGCTTTTTCATAGTTTAGCTCCTTTTCAATGTATATAATTTTATCTTATCCCTTTACCGCACCAATCGTTAACCCCGAAATAAAGTATTTCTGGAAAAACGGATAAGCGCAGGCAATTGGAATTACGATCACAATTGCGATAGCCATACGAACCGATTCGGAGGGCATACTCGTTTTGTATTGCTGTAAGCTCAAACCCGCAGAAGGATTGTTGGCAATATAGTCCAGGTTTTTCATCATATTATTGAGCAGCGCCTGTAAAGAAGTAAGTTTTTTTTCGGAAATAAACAGAGAAGATTGAAACCAATCGTTCCAATATCCAAATGTTAAAAACAACCCAATCGTTGCAAAAACAGGTTTAGAAATCGGCGTTACGATACGGAAAAAAATGCTAAGCTGACTGGCACCGTCAATTTTGGCAGATTCTACGATAGAATCCGGAATCGTCGTTCTAAAGAAGGTTTTTGAAATAATTACATTAAAACTTGAAACCGCCAATGGCAAAATTAAAGACCAAATGGTATTATCGAGTTTTAAAATATTTGCCACTACAACGTAGTTTGCCACCATACCGCCATTAAAAATCATGGGAATAAAAACTAACCAAGTGTAAAATCCCTTTAATTTAAACTGCGGGCGAGAAAGCACATACCCCATTGCCGTAGTTAATAAAACACCGATAATCGTACCAACCACTGTAACTAAAATTGAAATTAACAACGAATTAAAAATCATTCCCCTCTCGCGCCACAAAAAGAGATAAGCTGAGGAGGAAAATTCTTGAGGCCAAAATAAATAGCCAAATTTTTGAATTGAAGCCTCAGATGAAATTGAAATCATAAAGACAAAAATTACAGGAAATATACATATAAAAGATAAGATTAAGAAAATAATATTAAAGCTGACATTGGTCATCGGCTT
>URPG01000245.1 GCA_900549675.1 uncultured Oscillospiraceae bacterium
GGCTCCATCGAGCGGTTTATCGGCGTCATCACCGAGCACTTTGCCGGTAAGTTCCCCCTGTGGCTGTCCCCTGTCCAGGCGGTAATCCTGCCCATTTCTGAGCGGCACCACGAGTATGCCCAGAAGCTGCAGCAGCAGCTGGATGAGGCTGGCCTCCGTGTGGAGTGCGATGTCCGCAATGAGAAGATCGGCTATAAGATCCGGGAAGCCCAGCTGCAGCAGACCCCCTATATGCTGGTGGTGGGCGACAAGGAAGCCCAAGAGGGCACGGTTTCCGTGCGCCACCGCAAGGACGGCGACCTGGGTTCCCTGACCTTAGAAGCCTTTATCCAGAAGGCCCAGGCCGAAGTGGCCAGTAAAGAGATCAAGTAAATTTGCCTGGTCCAGGCAATGAGAAAGCGGCGTCCCATAGGGGAGGCCGCTTTTTTGCGCTCCTCTTTATAAAAAAACGCAACGGTACCCATTGCAAGTCCCGCTGCGTTTCACGGATATTCTATTGCGCCCGTATCGTGCCCGTGTTGTGATCCCGTTCCTGTGCTTCTATGCGCAGTGCGGACGTTTTTTTGTGTTTGTGAGGACGGACAGTCTATCTTTTTAAAAAGGCACGCGGCAAAGGCAAGCTTAAGTGTGCCGCACCATCTTTAGGTTTTTCATCCACACCTTGTCTTTCAATGCTTTCGCGCAGGTATATGCCTCCTGCCAATCTCGGCTATAAGAAGCATTTCTCTTCCCATATTCCTTCAATCGCTCTACAATGCAGAACGCCCCTGGCCAGTTCAAGTCCTGTATCCACATGAATAGATTTGGCAGATAAACAAATAAGTCTGAGTCCTCCTTTTCAGAGACAATAAGGGCGCAGTTATCCCACACATTTTTATTGTTCTTTTTGTCACATGGCTGTAAAAACACATTGAAAGCTTTAACCTGCCGGGCAAGCCGCAGTCCCTCTGCCTGTTCTTCCTCGGTCCTATTCCAATCCAGCAGGTCCAGAATGTAGTCTATGTCCGCCATCATTTATCAACCTCGTATATTTTTGAATTTGCAGATAATTTTGTAAGTGTGTTTGCTCAGCCTACTTGGATTCGATGTCAGCGGGCTTAGGAATCCTCATTGTGACAGCAGTGCCAAGTTCTAAAATCGGCCGCTGAACCGAAAGGGGGCTTCGTGGAAAGTCAACTTCCTTGTGCCGGCAGTTGGTTTTTAACGATTTACCGCGAGTTTGCCTGGAAAAAAGAAAAAAGTAAAAGTATCAAACAGTTTAAGAAAATCTGTCCAATACTTTTACTCTAATTTACCTGGGTTTACGCTATAAAAAAGATACCCTCTTGTTTGAAAAGAAAAATATCTTTTTTAGATGCACAGCCCTCCTTTTCAAATATCTATATAGTATAAGCACAAGTCTATATGAAATGCAATCAAAACCATCCGTTGAACGGGTGGTTTGAACAGGCCCTATAAGGGCCTTTCTCTTGTGGTAGCCCCCTAAAGGGGGCACCGAGTGGATTTGACAACCACATTTTTTTACTGGCAGGCCCCCTTACTCGGGGCTTTTTTATTTGCCCTATTTTTCCCTACTACCTGTAAACGGGTCTATGTATTCCTTGAGACTCAACTGATCATTCATAATATCGTCTTTCAGCTGATTTTCGATATATTCCCTGATCGCTGTTTCATATTTCCCTACTGTGTCTACAAAATATCCCCGACACCAGAAATGCCGATTTCCATACTTATACTTCAGATTTGCGTGCCGATCAAATATCATCAAGCTGCTTTTACTTTTTAAATATCCCATAAACTGCGATACGCTCAAATGTGGCGGTATACTCACCAACATATGGATATGGTCTTTACAACATTCCGCCGCCTCAATTTTTACTCCCTTCTTTTCACATAATTCCTGTAGTATTTTTCCTACATCTGCTTTTATTTTTCCATAGATCGCCTGTCTTCTATATTTCTGTGCGAATACAATTGATTTTTTAGTTGTGTGGTCGCCAAACCACTTCTATTCTATCACTGGAGGCCTTTTTTCTTGTATAAGTATTTTTTATTCATCCCCAGTTCAACTGGGGTTTTTTCTTGCCTTTTCGGCGCCAATAAGAAAAGCAGGTACAGAGAAATACTGACAGTGTATGGTCTGCCAGCATTTCTCTGTACCTGCTTCTTAGCAAAGCGGATAGTTAATCTCAAATTTGCTTACACAACAAATGCAGATTTCTTAGTTAAATGACACTGGGGAAACATTGGTATTTGTAAACCGACTGTCGGCCGGTGAAGGCTCTGACATACTGAAATACATTCTGGCTGCTTTGGTTGTCCCAAAGTCACGATTAGAGCCACTGCTTTGCACCTTATTAAAGGCTTCTCTAAACATGGCGTTATGCGCTTCTTCACGGTTTAACAGAAAATCTATGGTTTCTTTTACCTTCTTATCATCAATTTGCCGATATAGGTACTCATAGACAACCTTGGCTCTTTGCTCAGAGGCAATATTAGAAAGCAGATCTGCGCAAAGATCGCCAGTTACCGTCACATAATCTCCGGTCCATGAATACCCCGAAGCATTAATGAGGCCAGGATTTAAGCCCAAAAGTACATGGGATTCGATTTCTCCTGCTGGCACTTTGGCCGCTTCTACATCATGCCCATTTAGAAGATTAATTGTTTGTGCCACCATTTCCATATGTCCCAGTTCTTCAGCTGCAATATCCAGAAACAAATCTTTGATTTCTGGATCTTTAATACGAAAACTCTGCGACATATATTGCATAGCTGCTTTTAACTCGCCATTCGCACCTCCAAGTTGCTCTTGGAGAAGGGCTGCATATTGTGGATTGGGGTGTTCAACCTCTACAGGATGGAAAAACATTTTTTCATGTTTAAACATAAAGATAACCTCACTTTCTCAAAATTAGTATGTCCAATCTTCGTGGATAAAATTCAATTTATTGTCAATATAAAAAATAAGAAGCAGGTACAGAGAAACACCAACAGCACATGGTCTGCCAGCATTTCTCTGTACTTGCTTCTTATTGAAGTGGCTGTGTGATCTCAAATCCGCCTATGAAACGGATGCGGATTTCTTCTTTGGAAAGCACGGTGATTCTTTCAATGATACGGTATACCAAGGCGTCGGAGTATTCTTTTAGGTCGAGGTCCTCTGCGGAAATTAGTCCCATAACTTCTTTGGACTTGTATTCCATTACCTCAGAACGCTCTGCGGTGTATTCGAGTCGTTTTTTCTGCTGCTTCAATTTTAGGATATTTTCGCTGATTTGTTTCAGCTTAAGTATATCGAAAAAGCTGGGATAAAGCTATTACCAAGACCAACAACCTTTCAGCCAAAACAGGGGCAACATACGGCACAACCAACAAGGGCTATGTTTAGAGTTATTCTTCTCCCAGTAGGGAACCGAGGAATTCCATCATCTCCTGTGGGATGGCTTCTTCCGGCTGCTTCACAGGCTTGGAAGAACGCACGGAAGGGCTTTTTCTCCCGGCCAAAACCAGCCAAAGGAAGTCCAGCAGCGAGTTTGACGGAACACTCTGTTTTTTCACCGCGCTGTTTGATCTCCCTGGCGATAGCGGCAAGGGTAAGCAGGTAATAGTTGTCGTTCTCCATTTTGTTACGCAGGATCGGCTGTCTGCCGGTTCCACAGACATAAAACTTCCCACCGTACCCCAAGGTGTTCTGCAGGGTGTAGGATTCATAGCTATAAACAGTGATACCGGCTGGGGAAGAAAAAAGCC
>URPG01000246.1 GCA_900549675.1 uncultured Oscillospiraceae bacterium
TGACAGAACAAGAATGTGAAGACTTTAGTTGCGAAAACGAGAATGAAATTCAATATGATAATCTTTTCAAGAAAAGGTACTTACTTCTCGAAAAAGCTTTTGGGCGGTTTGAAGACAAAACAAAGCTGAGAGAATTCTATGAACAACAAAAGCAATGGCTGGAAGACTATTCTTTATATATGGCGATTAAACAAGAAAATCAACACCATGAATGGACAAAATGGCCCAAAGAATTGAAATTAAGGGAAAAAGAGGCCTTGGCTCAAGCCAAAAAAAGACTTCATGCGCAAGTTGAATTTCATATCTTTCTGCAATATGAGTTCTTTAAGCAGTGGCAAGCCTTAAAAAAATATGCGCATCAAAAGGGTGTGTATGTCATAGGAGATATGCCAATTTATGTGGCAATGGATTCTTCTGATACCTGGGCAAACCGAGATATATTTCAGATGAATGAAGAAGGGTATCCCACCGAAGTATCGGGCTGTCCGCCTGATAGTTTTTCTGCCGATGGTCAGCTTTGGGGCAATCCGCTGTATAATTGGGAAAAGCTCAAGGCAAATGAGTATGACTGGTGGATGAAACGGATACAAGCCAGCTTTGAAATGGCAGATGTATTGAGAATTGACCATTTTAGAGGATTTGAAAGTTATTATGCCATTCCTTATGGTGATACAACGGCAAGAAATGGTCGTTGGCGGCGAGGCCCTAATTTCGATTTTATTGATGCCATACACAAAGCTTTTCCAAACCAAAATATTATTGCAGAAGATTTGGGATTTCTAACTCCGCAAGTAAAGGAACTCTTGCGTTATAGTGGCTATCCCGGTATGAAGGTTTTACAATTTGCTTTTGACACGCGAGAAGACGGGGACTATCTGCCCCACAATTATGAGAGAAATTGCGTGGTGTATACAGGAACGCATGACAACGACACTTTGTGCGGTTGGTTAAAAAATGCATTTAAAGATGATATAGAACATGCAAGGCATTATTTGGCGATTGAAAAAAATCAAAAAGAACAACACTGGTGCTTTATTCGGGCTGCCTTGGCAAGCGTAGCAGATTTAGCTGTTATTCCGATACAGGATTACCTAGGGTTGGGAGAAGAAGCTAGAATTAACACGCCCTCCACCATAGGTCAAAATTGGAAATGGCGCATGAAAAGCCAACAATTATCGGATGAATTAGCGGCACGGATAGCGGACCAAACAAAACTGTATGGCAGAGCCGTAAAGGAATAAAGGATTGTACCAACCTACAAAAAAAGAAATATAAATCATTTTTGTCTTTGGAGGGTAAGAATGTTAAATACACAAGCGATGAAATGTTTTGGAAAAGAGTTACAGCAATGTACAGATGAAGAAATTTATATTGCCGCGTTACATCTATGCCAAGAAAAAAGTAAAGAACTTTCTTGTATAAAAGGCAATAAAAAGTTATATTATCTTTCCGCTGAATTTTTAATAGGAAGGCTTTTGGCGTGTAATCTATTGAATTTAGGACTTTGGGAGCAAGTGCAAAAGGAGCTGTTCAAAATCGGAAAAAATATCAGCACACTGGAAAAAATTGAGCCGGAGCCGAGCCTTGGCAATGGCGGACTTGGCCGTTTGGCGGCTTGCTTTATGGATTCAATTGCCACGTTGGGACTTCCGGGAGACGGAATAGGGCTATGCTATCATTTTGGACTCTTTAAACAAAGATTTGAAAATTACAAGCAGATAGAATATCCGGATTCTTGGCTGACAGAAAACTATTGGCTGACCGATACCAGCAAACGTTTTTCCGTACAATTGGGTGACTCTCAAACGGTGACGGCAAAGTTGGTGGAAATTGATGTTCCAGGATATGAAAATCATAAAAAGAATAAGCTTAAATTATTCGATTTAGAAACCGTAGATTCTCAAGTTATCAAAAAAGGAATTGAGTTTAACAAAAAAGACATTTCTCATAATTTAACACTATTTTTATATCCCGATGATTCTGATCATCAGGGGCGTATGTTAAGAATTTATCAGCAATACTTTTTAGTATCAGCAGCAGCTCAATTAATTTTAGATGAATTACAGGAGAGAGGATATGCATATCAAGAATTACCTCAAGCGGTAGTGATTCAAATTAATGACACACATCCCTCTATGATTATTCCAGAGCTTGTTCGCCTGCTGATGCAGAAAGGAATTCCTTTTGATGACGCCGCTGATTTGGTTACGCAAACCTGCGGGTATACAAACCATACCATTTTAGCAGAAGCGCTTGAAAAATGGCCGCTTGCCGATTTAGAAGAGGCTGTTCCTCTGCTTATCCCTGTGATAAAAGCACTGGATGAAAGAGTGAAAAAATCCTATGCAAATCCTAAGGTATGGATTGTAGACAGAGATAATTTAGTTCATATGGCACATATGGATATTCATTATGGTATGTCAGTAAATGGGGTAGCTTCTTTACATACGGAAATCTTGAAAAAATCTGAATTAAAGCCTTTCTATGAAATATACCCTGAAAAGTTCAACAACAAAACCAACGGCATTACCTTCCGTCGTTGGCTGATGGCGTGTAACCCCGCGCTTTCTCAGTGGATCTGTTCTCATATTGGAGAGGATTGGAAGAAAGATCCTTTACAATTAGAGAAATTATTGGAATTAAAAGATGATGAACAAGCTTTATTGACATTAAGAAGTATCAAGAAAAACTGTAAGCAGGATTTGATGACAGTTTTACAGAAAAAAGGGGATATAAGGATAAATCCCGATAGTATTTTTGATGTGCAAATTAAAAGACTGCATGAATACAAACGTCAGCAAATGAATTTGCTGTATATTATTTGGAAAATGCTGCAAATTCGGGCAGGTAATCTTCCGCAGCGTCCCATTACTTTTTTCTTTGGAGCAAAAGCGGCGCCGGCCTATACCATGGCAAAAGACATTATCCATGCCTTGCTCTGTCTTTCGCAAGTCATTCAAAATGATTTAACAATTTCACCGTGGCTTCAAATTGTTTTCGTCGAAAATTATAATGTTTCTTACGCTGAAAAACTTATTCCGGCGGCCGACATTTCAGAGCAGATTAGTCTTGCGTCTAAAGAGGCCTCAGGAACCGGCAACATGAAGCTAATGTTAAATGGTGCGTTGACATTGGGAACTTTGGATGGTGCAAATGTTGAAATTGCAGATTTAGTAGGACAAGAAAATATATATTTATTCGGACGTCATTCGGAGGATGTGATTCAAATGTATGAAAACGAATCGTATCATGCTTCTGAATATGCGGCAACGGAGCTTATTCAACCATTACTGGCGTTTATTTTGTCAGATGAAATGGTAAGAGTGGGGGATAGAAAGTCTTTGGATAGACTATATCAGAACCTGAGCCAAAAAGACTGGTTTATGACCTTATTGGATTTAGAGGATTATATTAAGGTGAAAGAGAAAATGCTGGAGGATTATGAAGATGTGATACAGTGGTCGCAAAAAGCAATTGTTAACATTGCAAAAGCAGGGTATTTCTCATCAGACCGAACCATTGCGGAATACAACCGTGATATTTGGAAACTGTGAATCTAAAAAAGTCTGATTAACGGTAAAAATGTTAATCAGAAAATTAAATTTTTGCCATAAAAAGAAGATGAAAAACTTATTTTTTACGTTTTTCATCTTCTTTTTTTATGGCAAAATTTTTACGATTGAATTTACATCTTAAAATTTAGTAATTATTTTTTTGATTTCTTAATTTATTTATACTGTCAATTTATA
>URPG01000247.1 GCA_900549675.1 uncultured Oscillospiraceae bacterium
CAATTTGATATGTCTGCTTTGACATAATCTTATTCTACTCACAAAAAATTTAACAATAAAATTAATAAATCAAGTCTTCTTTGCAAATAGAATTGCAAGGCAGACTTGATTTTTTATAACCATATGGTTTAATTCTCTATTTTTATTTGTGTGATATCCTGCAAGTTGATGTTTAACATAACGATTAAACATAAAAATTTGATAAGCACCTTAACATATCTTGAAATAAAAAGCACCCCACCATCAAACAGTAAAACTGTCTAATGTTAGGAGTGCCTTTAAAACCATAATATTGATTGATAAGAAAGTTAAACTTATTTAACTTCCACTTCAGCGCCAGCTTCTTTAAGTTTAGCAGCAAGAGCTTCAGCATCATCTTTAGAAATGCCTTCTTTAACAGCTTTAGGAGCGCCATCAACGAGTTCTTTAGCTTCTTTCAAGCCAAGACCGGCTGCATCTTTAACAACTTTGATAACTTTAATTTTTTCAGCACCGGCTGATTTCAGAATAACATCAAATTCTGTTTTCTCAGCAACAGCTTCAGCAGCAGGAGCAGCAGCAACGGCAACCGGAGCAGCAGCGGAAACGCCGAACTCCTCTTCAAGAGCTTTAACAAGTTCAGAAAGTTCTAAAACGGTTAATGATTTAACTTCTTCAATAAGATTTGTTACTTTTTCAGACATAATTTGTACCTCCAAAATTTACATTTAAGCAGATTCTTTTTGTTCAGCAATAGCATTAAGGACAACGGCAAGGCCGCGAATAGTACCGCTAAGCACATTTGCAAAACCCTGAATAGGAGCATTCAAGCCGCCAAGAGCTTGTGCCACCAAAACTTCTTTCGGCGGAAGTTTAGCTAAAGCAGTGATGCTTGCAGTATCTACTACAGCGCCGTCAATAAAGCCGGCTTTAACCGCAAAGGTTTCTAAATCCTTTGCACATTCTGATAGAATTTTAGGAGCAGAAACATAATCATCCTTTGCAATAGCAATTGCAGTAGTACCTTTAAGAGAGTCTTCCAATCCTTCAATCCCGATTTCTTTGAAAGCACGAGATAGAATGGAATTCTTAACTACTTTATAGGTACAACCAGACTCACGAAGTTGTTTTCTCAATTTAGTATCTTTTTCTACTGTGATACCATTATAACTGACTAAAACACCTACATTGGCCTCTTTTAACTGTGCAGAAAGCTCAGCAACTTGTGCTTTCTTTTTGTCAAGAATTTTTTCGCTTGGCATTAGTTCACCTCCGAATAACGAATTACAATACAAAACGCCTTTCCTCTACACAAGGAAAGGCGCAAATAGCTTAGCAATTTGCTTGTTTCTTTCCTCGGCAGGCACGGTCAGACCGTTTATGCAAAGCACCTGCTGTCTTTGGTAAAACAGCTTGTCTATTATATCATGCAAAAAAAGATTTGTCAATCTAATTTTAATTAGATATATTTTGTGGTAGCTACACGAATACCAGGTCCCATCGTTGCGCTAACAACACAGGATTTAATATATTGGCCTTTAGAAGCGGCCGGTTTTGCCTTCGCAATAGCATCCATTAAAGTTGTAAAGTTTTCATTTAATTTTTCAGCACCAAAAGAAACTTTACCAATCGGGCAGTGGATAATGTTTGTTTTATCTAAACGATATTCAATTTTACCTGCTTTAGCTTCTGTAACAGCTTTAGCAATATCAGGGGCAACTGTACCAGCCTTAGGGTTAGGCATAAGTCCGCGCGGACCAAGCACTTTACCTAAACGGCCAACAAGACCCATCATATCGGGAGTTGTAATCAATACATCAAAATCCAACCAGTTTTCTGTTTGAATTTTCTGTACCATTTCTTCTCCGCCAACATAATCAGCGCCGGCATTTTTAGCGGCTTCAACGTTAGCATCTTTACAGATAGCAAGTACTTTAATGTCTTTACCTGTACCATTAGGTAGAATAATGGCACCGCGAACCTGCTGATCCGCATGACGACCGTCAACACCCAATTTGATATGAAGCTCAACAGTTTCATCAAATTTAGCGGTTCCGGTTTTTACGCACAAATCAAGTGCTTCTTTTGCTTCATATAACTTGGCGCGGTCAATTAATTTGACAGCGTCAACATATTTTTTTCCATGTTTCATAACATTTCCTCCAGTGGTAAATATCGGATTTAGGATTCCTCCCACCCGGGAATTAATCCGCGACTTCGACGCCCATACTTCTTGCTGTACCAGCAATCATGCTAATAGCAGTTTCAATGTTAGCAGCATTTAAGTCAGGCATTTTCTGTTCGGCGATTTTCTGAACCTGTTCGCGGGTTATTTTGGCTACTTTTTTCTTGTTTGGTTCACCAGATGCTTTATCCAAACCGCAAGCTTTTTTAATCAAAATAGCAGCCGGCGGGGTCTTAGTGATAAAGGTGAAAGAACGGTCAGCATAAACTGTGATAACAACGGGAATAATCAACCCGATATCATTTTTAGTTCTTTCGTTAAATTCTTTTGTAAATGACATAATATTGACACCATGTTGACCTAGTGCAGGACCAACAGGTGGCGCCGGCGTTGCTTTTCCGGCAGGTATTTGAAGCTTAATAAAGCCCGTAACCTTTTGAGCCATTTTTTGCACCTCCAAAATTCGTGGTTAATGGCGATACGACAGTGTAAAAAATTCAGCCGCATCTCCCACAGGGAATTTTCCCCACATAAAAAGCAGAATATTGTGTTTTCAATACGTCCGCCAGTTACCAATGCATAATTTAAATTAAATCGGTTCTACTTGGCCTAATTCCAAATCGGTCGGTGTTTCGCGCCCGAACATAGACACGAGCACCCTCAAACGACCTTCTTCCAGATCAATTTGTTCAACAATACCTGTATAACCAGCAAGAGGGCCATCAATGATATTCACTGAATCTCCCACTTCATAAGATATTTCAACCGATCTTTTATTTATACCAAGTTTTTCCACTTCTTCATCTGAAAGCGGAATCGGTTTTGACGAAGGTCCCACAAACCCAGTGCAGCCGCGAATATTACGCACAGCATACCAAGATTCATCTGTCATAATCATTTTTACAATGACATAACCCGGAAAGACTTTTCGTTCAACTTCTTTTCTTTTGTTATCACTGCCAACCTCAATAACAGTTTCAGTAGGCACTCGCACTTCAAAAATTAAATCTTGAAGCTGGCGATTTTCTACTGTTTTTTCAAGATTGGATTTTACTTTATTCTCATAGCCAGAATAAGTGTGCACAACATACCATTTCGCTTCTTCTGCCATTTGGTTACCTCCGCTTCATTCAAATGAATAACAGCTTATCCTGAAACTTTCATTACAAGACTAAGAAGATTCATAAACAGCAGGTCCATTCCAGAAACGAATAATCCCAGCAAAACAATTGTAACCAAAACCACACCTGTACTTTTCAGCACAGAATTAGGGGCAGGCCAAACAATTTTTTTGATTTCAGCTTTTGTATCACGGAAAAACTTTTTAGCACTTCCGAAAAAAGATACAAACTTACTTTGCTTTTTGGATTTGCTTTTTACGTTGGCAGTTTTCTTCTTATCATCAGCCATTTCAAATCCTCCGCTCTTACTTCGTTTCTTTATGCATTGTGTGTTTCTTGCAGAACTTGCAATATTTGTTCATTTCAAGTCTGTCAGGATCATTTTTCTTGTTCTTCTTTGTAACATAGTTTCTTTGTTTGCATTCAGAACAAGCCATTGTAACTCTAACTCTCATTTCGG
>URPG01000248.1 GCA_900549675.1 uncultured Oscillospiraceae bacterium
GCCTTTTTTATAAAGAGAAAGACTTAATCTTCTTCATGCACGGTATCTACACTACCGATTGCCCAACGCTTAATATGCAGTTTTGATTTATCACTGCCGGTTTCAATGACAACAGATTCCGTTTCATCTTTCACCGCAATAATTCTGCCGCTAATGCCGCCAATGGTGGTAATCTCATCCCCAACCTCAGCATTTTTTTTCATTTCAGCCTCTTTTTTTCTCTTTTTATTCTGAGGGCGAATCATGATAAAATACATAGCTCCCATCATAACCACCAACATCAATAACGGACTTAAAAGAGAAGCCAAGCCGGGTTCCGCTCCAGCTTGTGCAGTATTCGCAGCAGCTTCAAGAAATACAAGTTGATTCATTCAAATAGCACCTCCAAGTTAATGCTCTAATTATAACAAAAATCAAGTAGACAAGCAAGTAATATTTTTACAAAAGACTATATTCTTTGCCCTAATGGAACGGAATTTTCACGATAAAAGCTTTCAAACGTACCGGCATCCAATTCATCTCGAATCCGTTGCATCAGATGATTGTAAAAGTAAAGGTTATGCATAACCGTTAATCTCATCCCTAACATTTCTTTTGCTTTGAAAAGATGGTGGATATATGCTCGTGAAAATTTTTGACAAGCTGGACATTGACAGCCTTCTTCGATAGGTGTGTCATCTAACGTATATTTTGCATTCATTAAATTACGGCAGCCTTGCATCGTAAAAGCATGCGCATGACGGGCATTTCGGCTAGGCATAACACAGTCAAAAAGGTCTACCCCGCGCCAAACGGATTCCAAAATGTTCTGCGGTGTTCCCACACCCATTAAATAACGGATTTTATTTTGCGGCATATGAGGTTCTACTGCTTCAATCATTCTGTACATTTCCTCATGGCTTTCGCCCACTGCCAAACCACCGATTGCATAACCGTCTAAATTCATGGCGGCAATGGTTTTCATATGTTGAATTCTTAAATCCTCATAGGTGGCACCTTGATTAATCCCAAACAAAAGCTGATTTGGATTTATGGTGTCTGGTTGCTGATTGAGATAAGCCATTTCTTTTTGACAGCGCTCCAGCCAACGAGTGGTACGCCCTATGGAATGCTTTGCATATTCATATTCCGCAGGATTTTCTACACATTCATCAAAAGCCATCGCAATGGTAGAGGCTAAGTTAGACTGAATCTGCATACTGCTTTCAGGAGTCATAAAGATTTTATGACCGTCAATATGTGAAGAAAACATGACGCCTTCTTCTGAGATATTACGAAGTTTAGCCAAAGAGAAAACCTGAAAACCTCCGCTGTCCGTTAAAATAGGGCCTTGCCAGCCTGTGAATTTATGCAGTCCGCCCATTTGTTTGACGATTTTATCTCCTGGTCTTAAATGCATATGATAGGTATTGCATAGTTGAACCTGACATTTTATTTCTTTTAAGTCATATGCCGAAACCGCCCCTTTAATTGCACCTGCGGTGGCAACATTCATGAAAGCCGGCGTCTGCACTTCTCCATGAACCGTTGAAAAAACACCTCTTCTGGCACCCTTTTCTTTTTTTATCAATTGATACATATTCAAAGCCTTTCTATAAGTTTTATTTTTTAACAATAACGGCAAAACAAATATACTAACAGAATTTATATTTAAGATTATTGAATAAACATAGCGTCACCAAAACTGAAAAAACGATATCTTTCCTTCACCGCTTCCCGATAGGCATTCAAAATATTTTCTCTGCCGGCTAAGGCGGAAACCAACATTACCAATGTACTCTCAGGCAAATGAAAGTTGGTGATTAAAGCATCAATCGCTTTAAACTCATAACCGGGATAAATAAAGATATCCGTCCAGCCGCTGCTTTCTTTAAAAGGAACTTCTTTTTGGGCACAAGACTCTAAAGTCCTGCAGCTGGTTGTCCCTACAGCAATGATTCTGCCGCCCTTTTCACGGGTTTTATTCATTAAAGCGGCTGTTTCCAGCGGTAAATAATAATGCTCGGAATGCATTTTATGTTCATCAATATATTCAGCATTTACAGGACGAAATGTACCTAAACCAACATGCAAAGTGACAAAGCCTATTTGGGTTCCTTTGTTTTTCAGTTTTGCTAGGAGCTCCTTGGTAAAGTGAAGTCCCGCTGTAGGAGCGGCCGCCGAACCCAGTTCACGGGAATAAACTGTTTGATAACGTTCTTTGTCTTCCAATTTTTCTTTGATATAAGGAGGCAAAGGCATTTGACCAATTTTATCTAAAAGAGTAAAAAAAACACCTTCATATTTAAATTTAACCATCCGATTGCCGTCTTCCTGCACCTCTATGACTTCGCCTTGCAAAAGTCCTTCGCCAAAGATAAACGTATTGCCTTTTTTTGCTTTTTTCCCGGGACCAGCTAAACATTCCCAAACATCGTCGCCATGGTTTTTTAGCAACAAAAATTCTACTACCGCACCTGTTTCTTTCTTTTTTCCGTAAATTCTTGCCGGCAGCACGCGCGAATCATTTAAAATCAGACAGTCTTTTTCTGTAATATAATCCAGTATATCATAAAAATGCTTGTGCTGAATCGCCCCCGTTTCTTTATCCAATACCAGAAGTCTGGAAGTATCTCTTTTGTCAAGAGGGGTTTGGGCGATAAGCTCTTCCGGCAAATCATAATAAAAATCACTTGTTTTGAAAGAATGTGTCATAAAACCTCCCTGCATGAACGAAATGAACGCTCATGGAATAGTATAAAATGTATAAGAAAATCCCCAAAAAAAATTGACAATTACAGCAAACTAAGGTATTATGAAAGACAGAAATAGAGGTGCAGTTTTCAAGAGTATTTTGTTTGAGGTTGCCAAAACCAATGAAAACATTTGAAAGGGAAATCTGCCGAAGAGGATACTTGGCAAACATCTTCTGGGTGCAACGGCGAAAGCCTTGCAACTGTCATCATCATAATGATGGAGTGCTATTCGTGTTGATAGAAAGATTTTCATGTCACTAACACGACATTTCTATTATATGTGATTGACACCCGGTTTTCAAGCCGGTTTTTTTCTATCTTCTAATAGGAAGCATATTTTTTTATTTTGCGGTTGTAAAACATGACTTTAGAATCTAAAAATAGCTATCCTTCATTTACTAAAATCACCATAGAGTTGTGAAAGGATTGATTAAATTGAAAAAAAAGTATAATGTTGGCATTATAGGTTGTACCGGCATGGTTGGCCAAAGATTTATGCTGCTGTTGGAAAATCATCCGTGGTTTACCGTTACGGCACTCGCCGCCAGCGGACGTTCTGCTGGTAAGCCTTACCAAGAGGCCATTAACGGACGTTGGCTCATGCAAAAAGAAATTCCTGCCGCCATGAAAGATTTGCCCGTTTATGATGCAGAAAATGATAGAGATGAAATTGTTTCAAAAGTGGATTTTGTCTTCTGTGCCGTTAATATGGGCAAGGAAGAAATTAAAAAGTTGGAAGAGGCTTATGCAAAAGTAGAATGCCCTGTGGTATCCAACAACAGCGCTTTCCGCGGTGGTGAGGATATCCCTATGATCATCCCCGAAATTAACGCTGACCATACAGATGTTATTGAATTCCAAAGAAAACGTTTAGGCACCAAAAGAGGGTTTATCGCTGTAAAATGTAACTGTTCTTTACAAAGTTATGTTCCTGCCTTACATCCGCTTATGGATTTAGGGGTTACAAAAGCATTGGCTTGTACCTATCAGGCAATTTCAGGGGCTGG
>URPG01000249.1 GCA_900549675.1 uncultured Oscillospiraceae bacterium
GTGACAGCGAAATGAAATCTTATCGTACATTAGCATTGAAAGAACTGCTGTCCCAAAAAGTCACTTCTATTCTTATTTTGATTGCCGTTGTGCTGTCTACTATGATGACAACCATTGTAGGACAATCCATTGGCGTACTTAGTGCAATGCGGGAACAGCAGGCCATCGCTATCGGAGGAAACCGATATGCCACTTTTTTGCAGATGAATGCAGATCAGCTTCACGCACTGGAACAGGATGAGCGTCTTTCCTATGTAGGGAAATCTATTTATATGGGAAGTTTAGAACTCTCCCCATCTCTCACCCTTGGTTTGATGGAATATTTGGATGATACTGCCGCTATCTATCCATCCAGTACCAGTGTAGAAGAAGGTCGTCTGCCGGAAGCCCCGATGGAAATAGCTCTTTCGGAAGATATTCTGAAATATCTTGGCTTTGAGGGCGGTATTGGAGATAAGATTACACTTTCACTGCAAAAAAATCTTCGCCACAACATTGCGGACAGCTATTCCTATACAGCAGAATTTGTTCTTACAGGGATATTGAAAAATAACTACTTGGGATATACAAGCGGCACTGTTACGGGAGTTGTAGGGGAAGGAACTGCTGAACAACTTCTACCGGAATCTTATATTTATTACAATGTCGATATTCAGACTGCCGATAAAAAGAGTTTTCAAGCAGTTGTCGATGACTTCAATAAGGAATTGAACATCCATGAGCTTGATACCAGCTACAATATTGTATATTTGAACGCTTTGGGAATTTCCTATACTGCAAATTCCGAGGATGCCAATGATAAGGGATTCTCTTTTATGACAGTCGCAGGGATATTAGTGGGCAGTTTAATTTTGCTGGCTGCTGGCCTTGTGATTTACAACATTCTGAAAATATCTGTCTCAAAACGAATAAAGGGATATGGAACACTTCGGGCTATTGGAAGCGAAAAAGGACAACTTTATCAGATCATTGTAATTGAAGTAACCCTATTGTGTCTGATTGGGATTCCTATTGGTATGCTTCTTGGCTTTTTGAGTGCCAGAGGGATTTTAGAGACAGCTACCGGCCTGGTTTCTCCTGAATTGTTCTTGGTTCAGGATTCTTCCGAATTGAAAACCCTAATAGCAGAAAACAGTTCTTTGAATGGAACCTTACTGATATTAAGCGGAGCAATCACTTTGGCGTTTGCGTTGTTTGCAGCATTACCAGCAGCCAGATCAGCCGCAAGGGTATCCCCTATTATGGCGATGTCTGGAACAAATCTGAAAATTCGACGCAGAAAGCGTAAAACAAAGAAAATCCATAATTTTGAAGCATACTATGCCCGTCTGAACTTAAAGAGAAATAAAGGCCGTACTGCAATTACAATTTTGTCCCTTGTTATGAGTATCACGGTTTTTATTGCACTGCAAGGTTTTTCCTCTTTACTGAACGCTGCAAGTGCCCTGCAAGATAACCATTTAGGAGATTATCAGATCACAAATGAAAGTGTTGGATTTACCGCAGACGATCTGAATACCTTAAAGAAAAATAAAGCAGTACAGAGCGTAGCTGCTATACAGTTTTCGCTTTACGAACAAAATGAAAATGGGCAGCTCGATGGAATCAGTCTTGAATTTCAACTAAAACCCGGCGAAACTTTTCAGGTTGTCGGATTGAACGATGAATATTGGGATTATTTTATGGGGGATCAATTACCAGAAGAACAGCTTGGACAACTGAAATCAGGGAACGCCTGTATAGTAAGGAATCCTATTCCCATGAGCTACGGCGAAGATGTTCTTGAATTTACAAATATAGAGGCCGGAGAAAACATCTGTGTTGCGGGAATGGAGCTGAATGTTTTGAAAACCTTGGATGGCTATGACGGTTATCTTGGTATTGGAAATGGCGGTTTCACAAATGGTGTTCAAGTGATTGTTGATGATGCTATCTATGAACGCCTGACGGGAAAAGATACCTATTCAGAGTTTTTGCCTACACTGAACGAGGGTGCTGACAGGGAAAACTTTGATACATTTATCGAGGCGTTTTGTAACAGAATACCGGGGACAACATTCTTGTCATATGAAGAAACCGACCAGCAACTAAAAGAGAGCTTTGCACAAATTCAAATGCTGGCATGGGGGCTGATTCTTTTCGTTGGCCTGATTGGTATTCTTAATATCATCAATACCGTTTACACAAATATTCACACCAGAGTAACAGAAATCGGTATGCAGCGGGCCATTGGAATGAGTGCCGATAGCCTTTATAAAACTTTCCTTTGGGAAGGTGCATATTACGGAATCATTGCCTCTGTGATTGGAAGCGTGCTGGGATATGTTTGTACGATCTTCATTGAGGCGGCCACGAGCGACACCATCCAGCTTGTTGCAATCCCTGTCATGCCCATTCTTGAAGCAACCCTCTTGGCAGTAGGAGCTTGCTTGCTGGCAACAGCAATTCCGCTACGGAAAATTTCAAAAATGAATATTGTGGATTCGATTGAAACGGTTGAGTAGAACACTATTTTTTGAAATGTCCGAGCGTTGTAACAATTCAGCCTGTTTTTCTGTCGAAATCAAAGGCACCTCGGACATTTGTGTAACATTTGTAGTTTATGATGATTATAAATCAAAGATAACTTTCACTTAGGTATTAAGACATAATATGGAGGTGATGATGTGATGGGACATTAGCTGTTTTGGATATAGAAGAATCCGGCAAGCAGATCGGAGAAAAGTTATTTCTGCTTCTTAACGAAGAACAAAAGAATGCTCTGATGCAATATATTTTGGAACAGGGAGTCTGTCATGGAACGGTATTCAATTCCTGTCACACTTCCTCCGCATCAAAGAAAAATCCTCTAACAGAAATACAGGAAGGCGAGCTTTATCTATGCCTGGAACACCGCACTGTCAGGGTTAGGGAACGGATTATCAACCTGACAAGTAAGGAGTTTGATATACTGGCATTACTCATTGCCAATCCCAAACGTGTTTTTACTTACGAACTGATTACCGATTTGGTTTGGAAAGAGGATTGTGATTTCTATTCGAGAAAAGCCATTCATAATCATATAAGTAAGCTGCGTAAGAAATTGCGCTTTGAACCGGATCTTCCAAACTACATTGAGAGTGTCGCCGGAATCGGCTATAAATTTGAACATCTATAACATGAGCCCACAAGGTGTCGTTTTCCCCTTGTGGGCTTGCTTTTTGCGGCATATATTCTAAGAGCAGAATATGTAGAAAATTGCGAATATAAAGAGTAAAAAGCGAATGTCTGCGGACTGATACAGGAAACATAACCGATATAATTTTCTCCCAAGGAGGTATCAAGCAGCCGATTCAGGTTCCTCCTTGATGGGAGGAAATGCCTATGCGTCTATGCAACACAGATCCGCAGATAAACTGCTTTACATTCAGTCACCTATACGTCGTAATCCAGCTCGTATGGATTGCGGCGTTTTTGGTTTCGACAATATTTGAGCATTTTCGCTGTCAGCCTCCCGGAGAAATTTCATACTGCTGCTTTGGCGCGCCTGTTCTTTGTACGGGCGCGCTTTTTTGTACCCTTTTTTTAATCAGAAAGAGACTTAGACCTTATCGCTGCCGCAGCCCACCCTCTGATTTCGATTTTTGCCATCAACTCAAACATCGAAATTGGAGGAAATTACTATGAAGAAAATCAATCTTCGGGATTATTACCCGTATTATACACAGGACATGATCGTTGAGGTGCCGGATGAAGTTGC
>URPG01000250.1 GCA_900549675.1 uncultured Oscillospiraceae bacterium
AAGAAAAGAAATATCATACTGTTATTTCTTTTTTTATAATCTTATTATACTATTTTTTTATTTCATATACAACAGATAGGAATAATTATTATCTTTATCTATTTTCTGGATAAAGGAATTACCTTTCATCTTCAAAATTTAGCAAATTTGCTGTGCAAGATACAAACAAAAAACCTCTAACAGCCAAAATTAACTGTTAGAGGTTACGCTAATATTTACTCAATAATTAAGATTTCTTATAATTTCTTATAGCGGAAACAGGCCATACCGGGATATTTAGCGGATTCACCCAGTTCTTCTTCAATTCTCAACAGGCGATTATATTTTGCTACTCTTTCGCTTCTGCTGGGAGCACCGGTTTTGATTTGACCTGCATTAAGTGCTACTGCCAAATCAGCAATGGTGGTATCTTCTGTTTCACCGGAACGGTGAGAAACAATGGCTGTATATCCTGCATTTTGTGCCATTTTAATAGCATCCATGGTTTCTGTTAAAGAACCAATTTGATTGAGCTTAATCAAAATAGAATTTGCACTGCCCAGTTCAATTCCTTTTTTAAGACGCTCTGTGTTGGTTACAAAGAAATCATCTCCGACCAGTTGAACCTTATCCCCCAGTTCTTCTGTGATTTTCTTCCAACCGTCCCAATCTTCTTCGTCTAAAGCATCTTCAATCGAGCAAATCGGATATTTTTCAATCAGTTGTTTCCAGTGTGCAATCAACTCATCTGTGGTGAAATGTTTTTTAGATTTTGGCTGGAAATAACCGCCGTTTTTATCTTTCCATTCACTGGAAGCTGCATCCATAGCAAGTACAAAATCTTTGCCGGGAGCATAACCAGATTTTTCAATTGCTTTCAAAATATATTCAATCGCTTCTTCATCGCTGTCCAGATTGGGGGCATAACCGCCTTCGTCGCCTACAGCTGTTGAGTGTCCTTCTGCCTTTAAGATAGACGCTAAATTATGAAAAACCTCTGTGCACCAACGCAGACCTTCTTTAAAAGAAGAAGCTCCTACCGGCATAACCATAAACTCCTGCACATCAATGCTGTTAGCAGCATGAGCACCGCCGTTCAAAATATTCATCATTGGAACAGGGAGAGTATCGGCATTTACACCGCCTAAAAAACGATAAAGCGGAATATCTTGTCCATTGGCAGCAGCATGTGCAGCAGCCAATGACACAGTGCGGAACAAATTGGCACCCAGATTTGACTTGTCTGCTGTACCGTCAAGCTCAATCATTCTGCGGTCAATGGCACCGGTTTTACTGGCGTCAGCATACTCAAGAGCATCAAAAATTTTTGTATTAATATTTTCAACTGCTTTTGTTACGCCTTTGCCGCCAAAGCGTTTGGCATCTCCATCTCTAAGTTCTAAAGCTTCAAACTGACCTGTAGAGGCCCCACTGGGTACGGCTGCGGTTCCGGTTGTTCCGCATTCTAATGTAACGGTAGCCTCCACGGTAGGATTTCCTCTTGAATCAATAATTTCTCTGCCAACAATTTTGTCAATCAAATTTTGCATAATCTATTTCCTTTCCGGCTTTGCGCCTCTAAGTTAGCTTGTTCTAACTCAAATTGTATCTCTATATGGCCTCTTTGTCAATCTCTATATTTGTTTTTTTACGTATTGTTTACAAAATAAGCCTGTATACAGTATAGGAAATTTTGCTGCTTTCATGCATTTACGGCTTCTTTTTCCGCCAAAAACGTAAAGCATACAATATCAAAGCGCCACTAATAATTACCGCACTGGTTGCGGTAGCTATGGCTGCGATATCAAGACCCATCGGTCCTGCCACCATACTAATAATTATTAGTCCTCCTGCAAGAACTGAAAGAAAAAGAAAAACCGTTTTTTCTGTTTGATTCATCTTATTCCTCCTTGCCATAATAAATTAGAAAGTTTCGCAAAATTTTGTAATGTTAATTTTTCAGCTCGAACATTTATCGGCAATTCCGCCAATTGCAGAGCGTTTTCCACATCTGCTTTACTGACCCATAGGTTTGCTGAAATGGAATTGGCGGCTGTTTTTCTTCTCTGCAAAAAAGCAGCATGAACCAACTGAAAAAAGAACTTTTCATTTTCCACCTTTATCGGCGGCGTCTTTAACACATTTAACTGTATGACAGCCGAATCCACATTCGGCGGCGGCATAAAACAGCCTCTGGAAACCGGAAAAAGAATTTCAGGTTCACAGTGATAATGAACACTGGCGCTTACTGCCCCACATTCGCGCGTACCGGGTTCGGCACATATTCTCTGCGCCGCTTCTTTTTGCACCATAACCGTTATGGTGTGAATCGGCAGCTTGCCTTCCAATAAATACATGATAATTGGTGAGGTAATATAATAAGGCAGATTGGCACATACGGATATCGGTCCACCGTCAAACTCTTTATCAATCAAATCCTGCAAATTTAATTTCAGCACATCACCTTGTATAATTTTCACATTCTCAAACGCAGATAAAGTTTCTGCTAAAACAGGCAGTAAACGTTTATCTAATTCAACGGCACACACTTTTTCACTGCGTAAAGCCAATTCTTTTGTCAATACACCAATACCGGGGCCAATTTCAAGGACACCTTTTACATTCTCTGCTCCGCAAAATTCAGCCATACGAGGGCAAACAGAATCATCAATAAGAAAATTCTGTCCCAGTGCTTTTGAAAAATGAAACCCGTGTGTTTCCAAAATTCTTTTGATTTCCGATGGACTTGAAAGCTTTGCCATATACCCCCCTAAAATCTTCCTGCCTTTATTATAAACTTAAATGAATTTTTCTGCAATGCTTTCTTTCTCTTTTAAAAGCAAAGAACAGCGATGAAAAACCGTAAATCCACGGATTTACGGTTTAAGAGTCGTTTCATGCTAATTTAAAAGGACTTTATCACTGGCAAACTCACCTTTGGACACATCTTCAAACTTTTGCAGCAAATCAGAAGTGTGCAAGCGTTTCTTCTCTTCTCCCTCAACATCATAAACAATCCTGCCGTTATACATCATAATCAAACGATTTCCAATACGAATGGCATCCTTCATATTGTGGGTAATCATCAAGGTCGTTAGGTTGCCTTTCTCCACGATATCCTGTGTCAGCTGCAAAACTTTTGCGGCGGTTTTAGGGTCTAAAGCGGCCGTATGTTCATCCAACAGCAAAAGCTTTGGTTTACGAAGCGTTGCCATTAATAGGGTTAGAGCTTGCCTTTGACCGCCTGAAAGCAGCCCCACTTTGCTTGTCATACGGTCTTCTAACCCTAAATCCAGTAATCTTAATTTTTCCGCAAAAATTTCTCGTTCCTGCTGTGTTATTCCCCAACCAAAAAGAGGGATTTTTCCCCGACGATTTGCCATTGCCAAATTTTCTTCAATCATCATGTCAGAGGCCGTTCCCATCATAGGGTCTTGAAAAACTCTGCCTAAAAACTTTGCTCTTTTATGCTCTGCCTGCCTTGTGATATCTTGTCCGTCCAGAAGGATGCTGCCCTTCTCCACAGGAAAAACACCGGCGATTATATTCAGAGTTGTCGACTTTCCGGAGCCATTGCCGCCAATCACTGTTGCAAAATCACCCGGTTTTAATCTGAGATTCAAATTTGTCAAGGCGTTTTTTTGGTTGACAGTGCCGATATTAAAATATTTATATACATTTTTAATTTCAAGCATTGATTTCACCGCCTTCACTGATTTTATCTCCTATTTTT
>URPG01000251.1 GCA_900549675.1 uncultured Oscillospiraceae bacterium
GCAGATATGAAACAAATCAAAGAACACCCAAAATAACAGTGGTCAAAAGATACGCTGATATTCTCGGTGTAGATTTATATACTTTATTAGGTGATGAAGAAGATATAGATGTTTTTTCTCTGAAAAATGTTTTTCCCCCTCAAAAAACCATCAAAAGGCCTCGTTTAGGTCGTATCGCCTGTGGTCAACCTATGCGGGCTGAAGAAAACCTTGAAACTTACGATGAAGTTCCGGAAAATATCCAATGCGATTTTACTTTAAAATGCGAAGGAGACAGTATGATTGGAGCCAGAATTAATGATGGTGATATAGTTTACATCCGTCAGCAACCAGATGTTGAAAACGGAGAAATTGCTGCTGTGTGTTGGAATAATGAAATGACTCTAAAAAGAGTCTATAAGAATAAAGATTCTGTTATTCTACAAGCTGAAAATCCTTTATATTCTCCCATTGCCATTACAGGCAGTGACTTAGAATATTTCTCAATTATTGGAAAAGCAGTTGGATTTATCAGTATAATTAAATAACCTATAGGATACAGTCATAAAAACCATTATTTTTTGTTAAGCTATTCTCTAAAGAAACAGTCTAAATCCTCTACGCATTCTAAATTCTGCTTGACAGAACAATCAATAGTTCTCAAAGATTCTTTTTCTTCATTTGTATGCGTTTTTATTTTCCCCATTTCATCCTGTTCTTCACATCTGAAAGATTTATATGAATCTTGGCGTGCATTATAAACAGGGTCCTTCAACTGAAAAACGGGTACTCCTGTAGTCTGTGCTATACCCCTTTTACCGCGCCCGCAACCCAACCACTTTATTCATTGACAAATGCTTGTAACGGCACTACAATTATAATATCTAAACTAAACAGGTAGATAATGTTGTCAACAGCATTTACACACAAGAAAGAACCATTATTTTAAATAACCTGAAAAACACAGCCAATAGGCACTGCTTGCCGCTTTTTGTCATGCGATGAAAAAGGCAGACATTGTTCATTTTATGGAACGTGATGCCGATTATGGCTATGTAAAATCGCAGAGGAATATTTAAGAAAGCATTCATATAGCAAGAAGGTACGTATTTGAAAGCGGTCGAAATCTTCCCCAAAAATGAAATTCCTTTGTTCATTATGACTATATGGAACTATGTTTCTCCTTTCCCACCAGCGTAAAATCGTCAGGTTGTGTCTTAAAGTATTGGAACTCTTGGTGTATGGTACGTGCCGAATTGTCCCCGTACTATGTTTTTTCCTGTATTAGTTAGAGTACACTAACTGAGTTTTACAATACTATAAAGTAAAGAAAAGAGATGTTGTGCGATGGCACATGAAGAAATCCGTCAAGCTTATCAGCGACTTGGAAAAGAGGCCAACGCTTACGATGGAATGATTACTTGCTCCACCTTGTTTGGAAAAACTATCTGCAAATTGGTATGGGACATGAACAAAGCGGAGAATGACCACTATTTGGAACTGGCGCTTTCCGGGATTCCGGAAGGATTTTCCGGCAAGCTGCTGGAGGTGCCTGTGGGCACCGGTGTGCTTACCATGCCGGTATACCAAACACTTAGGCATGCAGATATTACCTGTCTTGATTATTCAGCCGAAATGATGGCAACAGCGAAAAAGCGTGCAGCACTGTTTGAATTGGAAAACGTGCGTTTTCTGCAAGGGGATGTAAGTGCGCTGCCTTTTGAAAGCAACAGCTTTGATATTGTATTGTCTTTAAACGGTTTTCACGCTTTTCCCAATAAGGAAGCCGCTTTTCGGGAAACCCAACGTGTCTTAAAACCCGGCGGCATATTCTGCGGTTGTTTTTATATCAAAGGCGAAACGACTCGTACCGATTGGTGTATCCAGCATTTTTATGAACCGAAGGACTTTTTTACCCCTCCGTTTGAAACTGCAAAAAGCTTAAAAAGACGTTTGGAAGGTCTGTATAAAACAGTTACGCTGAACACTGTAAAATCTATGGCCAGCTTTTGCTGCCAAAAAGAAGCGAATGAATAAATTTTCTCAGAACACCTGCAAGGCAAAGACCTTTTTCGACCGCATGACATCCCAAAAAAACGGTGGATATAGGACATTGCCAAGTTCTATTTTCTTCCTAAACTCAAGAGTCTTCTGTTCAACTGTGAAACGGTACCGGATGAAAAAATACGAGAGTAAAAGGAACGCTGCCCAGCACAAGGTATGGTTGTTTGTGAACAGCCGATATTCATGACACGGGTACACTTCACCCTTATGTGAACATACATGTAAATTTCTGTTCCACAAAATAATTTGATATATTTTCGGGTGCTAGATGATAATGATAAAATATTATCCCGAAAATTTTACCTCGGCCCGTCTTTAACAAAAGGTAGCTTGATAAAAATCCCCTAGAGATGCAGGAGCAGATATATCCATCAAGACGCCGAAAAGCTTAGTCCGTCCATTGAGGCGTTTGATAAAATTGAGTAATTACTACGTCGTTACTACATGTCAATAAAAACAAAAACCGCATGGTTTGGATTTTATCCAGTAACCATACGGTTTTTTTAGTGCGAGCTTCGTCAAATCTGGATATCATACTATTGCTAGATGAGGATTTGAACTATCATACCTTCAAACAATATAATCATCAATTCAAAATAAGGATGGTACTTCTGGTCATGTTTATAATGAGGTGTTATAATTTTTTTTCAAATCCATATTCTAGAAAAGATAGGGTTTCGTCTATTATTTCTACATAAGTTCCCTCGGCCTTTGTAAACCCGTTCTTTTTATATAAGTTCACAGCAGGTGTGTTTATATCAATAACAAAAAGACGTAAATACTCAGCCCCTTTTTCTTTTGCTGTTTTAGCAGCAAAATACAACAACTGGGTTGCTATCCCCTGTTTTGCAAAATGAATATTTACTCCCAGCCTATCCAAGTATATTGCTTTAGCGTGTTCTTTTTCCCATTTTACTTGTTTTTCTCCATCGTTTGACTCGCAAAGTGCGAAAGCACCTGCAATAGTATTTTCATCATACAATAGATACAAACGGTCATTCGAAATATCATCGCCCAAAAACTCGCATGGGTATGTTTCATCCCATATTTCAATTCCGTCTTTATTCATTTTGTTGATTAAGGCTGTATACATTTCTTTTGTTTTTGACAAATCGGCTGGGGTGGCTAACCTGAAATTCATAAGTACTCCTTTGGTTAATACAAGTAATGCGTATTTTTTTTAATTTTAACACAAGTAAAGCAAAAAGTCATGTATGGGTTCAAATCCTCATACATGACTTTAATCTGGTCGAGGCGACAGGACTTGAACCTGCGGCATCTTGGTCCCAAACCAAGCACTCTACCAAACTGAGCTACGCCTCGATAAATTAACTTTTATTTTTATAATCATTTTGTGCTTAGTTATTATATCCTAGAGAAGAGAAAGTGTCAAGCTTTTCCCTCCTCAAATTTACTGGTTTTAATGTAAATTTTTCTATTTAACAAACTCTTTGTCTTGTTTTTATTAAAATTTATGTGTAAAGTATCCATTAATTTATTTTAACAAATCATATTTCCGTGCAAATCTTAACAGATTCTTTTTTCAGACCTTTAGTTATTGCTTTTTTATTGGGATAATGATATACTAATTTCACAAAATACAAAATAACATTCAATATGATAACATCAAAGACATTAGGCTTTGTTTTATATTTTATTTTTTTCTTA
>URPG01000252.1 GCA_900549675.1 uncultured Oscillospiraceae bacterium
ATCTGCTCGTTTGTGTAATATATGAAATTAAGACATTGAATAGAAGATATACTTATAAAATTGTAACAACTTTAACTTTTTTTAAGTTGAATCCTTTGCTGTTTTGTGCTATTATATGAGTGTTTGATAATTCTAATTTTGGATAAATCAATAAGAAAGGCAATTGGTCTTTTATGAATATAATATGTGGACATTACGGTTCAGGAAAAACAAATTTAACGATTAATCTAGCAGTAGAAAGTGCACAAAAGGGTGAAGCTGTCACCGTTTTAGATATGGATATTGTAAATCCTTATTTTCGTACCTCAGATTATCGGGATTTTTTGTTGTCCCAAGGGATTCGTTTAATTGAACCTACTTTTGCAGGTACTACACTGGATACACCGTCTTTGCCGCCCCAGATGTATGGTGCGTTTGATAAAGAAGGAGAAAATTTTTTTATTGATGTAGGCGGCGATGATGCTGGTACAACAGCACTTGGCAGCATGAGAAGTCAATTGAAAAAAAAGAATCCACAGCTTATATATGTTATTAATCAATATCGTGTTTTATCACAAACGGCTGATGAAGCTGTTGTTTTGTTGCGTGAAATTGAAAAAGCTTGCGGGTTAAAAGCAACGGCCATTGTCAACAATTCTCATCTAGGGGTAGAAACTACGTTGGAAGCTGTATTAAATTCTCTTGATTTTGCGGAGCAGACCGCCGAAAAATGCAAGCTGCCTCTGTTATATTCAACAATACCTGATTTTGCTATACAAACAAAAGAAAATAAGTTTATAAATGAAAATAAAAAATTGAAAAAGATTAAGCGATATGTCTTGTTTCCTTGGGAAACCACTCACACTGCTCAATCGTGAAAAGGAGAGGAAAATGGGCAAAATTACAGTAAATGAAAACGTCTGCAAAGGTTGCGGACTGTGTGTGTTTGCCTGCCCGGTAAAAATTATTGAGCTCGCAGATGAAATCAATGACAAAGGGTATCACCCCGCAAGATGTGTAAAGCCGGAAAAATGTATCGGCTGCGCTGCTTGTGCGATGATGTGTCCTGACGTGGCCATTACGGTGGAACGTGAAAACGGAAAAGAAAAGCAGGTGAAAAAATGAAAGTTCTGATGAAAGGCAATGAGGCCTTGGCTCATGCAGCCGTCAGTGCAGGATGTCGTCACTTTTTTGGATATCCGATTACTCCTCAGACAGAAATCTCCGCTTATATGGCGAAGACAATGCCGAAAGTGGGAGGAATTTACTTACAAGCAGAATCTGAAATTGCTGCTATCAACATGGTTTTAGGAGCATCTGCCGCAGGGGTGCGTGCGATGACATCTTCCTCATCACCGGGTATCAGTTTAAAAGCAGAAGGTATCTCTTATATGGCTGGCTCTGATTTACCCGCATTAATTGTCAACGTTCAACGTGGCGGACCCGGTTTAGGCGGTATTCAGCCTTCGCAATCCGACTATTGGCAAGCTACAAAAGCTACAGGACATGGAGATTTTCAGATTTTGGTATACGCACCCTCTACCGTGCAGGAAATGATGGATATGGTAGGACACGCTTTTGATACCTCTGAAAAATACCGTGTACCTGCGATGATTTTAGCGGACGGTATGCTCGGGCAAATGATGGAACCCGTTACATTGCCGGAAGAAAAAACGGTTCAGCAATCGGATAAACCGTGGGCAGCATCCGGACACCAACATAAAAGAGAACATAACGTGATTAATTCACTTTATTTGACTCCAAATAAATTAGAAGATTTAGTGTTGGAACGATATGAGCGATATCAAAAGATTCAAAAAACAGAACAAATGGCAGAAGAGTATCAGACAGAAGATGCTGAAATTCTAATTATTGCTTTTGGCGCTTCTGCTAGAGTAGCACGTGGTGCTATAATGCAGGCAAGAGAAAAAGGAATAAAAGTCGGTCTTGTCAGACCTATTAGCTTGTGGCCGTTTCCAGTGGATAAAATCCGTGAAAACGGGCAAAAGGTAAAGGATATTCTAGTAGTTGAAATGAACATGGGACAAATGGTTGATGATGTAAAATTGGCTGTTGAGTGCCGTACTCCTGTTCACTTTTTAGGTCGCACCGGCGGAATTATTCCTTCTCCTGTAGAGGTATTAAAAAAGATTGAAGAACTGGCAGCAAAATAGTGCCAAGAAAGGAGCCTGAAAAGGCTGGATTTTGCTGAGAATACTTTAATCCTCACAGAATTCACGATATGAATATGGCTATAGTATTTCAAAAACCCCATGCATTAACAGACGCTGTGATGCATTATTGCCCTGGTTGTACACATGGTATAGTACATCGTTTGGTTGCGGAAGTCATGGATGAATTGAATATAGAGGGAAGAACCGTTGGAATTGCTTCCGTAGGTTGTTCAGTTATGAGTTATGATTATTTCGCTTGTGATATGATACAAGCACCGCATGGCAGAGCACCGGCGGTAGCGACGGGTGTAAAAAGAGCCAGACCCGATAATGTTGTTTTTACTTATCAAGGTGATGGCGATTTAGCCGCAATTGGAACGGCAGAAACTGTTCATGCGGCAACACGAGGAGAAAATATTACCGTAATTTTTATCAATAACGCGATTTATGGTATGACCGGAGGTCAAATGGCACCAACTACTCTTCCCGGACAAATTACGCAAACCACTCCTTATGGACGTGATACTGAGATTGCTGGCAATCCGATACGTATTTGTGAAATGTTAGCAACCTTAGACGGTGTGGCGTTGGCGCAGCGAGTCAATGTAAACGATGTTAAAAATGTAAGAATTACACGAAAAGCAATCAAAAAGGCTTTCCAAAATCAATTGGATCATAAAGGCTTTTCAATTGTGGAAGTCTTGTCTACTTGCCCAACAAACTGGGGACTTTCTCCGGTAGAATCTCTCAAATGGCTGGAAGAGAATATGATACCTTATTATCCATTAGGAGTTTTTAAGGATGTGGAGGCATAAAAATGAAAAATTTAAACTTACTGTTAGCAGGTTTTGGCGGTCAAGGAATTTTATTTGCCGGTAAAATAGCTGCCTATGTAGGAATGATTTTGAATAAAGAGATTTCTTGGCTACCCTCTTACGGTCCGGAAATGCGCGGTGGTACAGCCAATTGTACGGTTTGTATTTCTGATGAAGAAATTGGTGCTCCCAATGTGCCGAATCCTAATGCATTTGTTGTGATGAATTTACCTTCTTTTGATAAATTTATTAACGAAGTAGAAAGCGGCGGTACAGTAGTTATCGACAGCTCCTTAATAGACAAAAAGGTAGAACGCAAGGATTTAAATGTATTTTATGTTCCTGCCTCTGAGTTAGCAGAAAAAAATAATATTGTCGGTCTTGCTAATGTAGTGTTGGTGAGCAAACTTTTTCATGAACTAAAATTTGCTTCTATGGAAATCATCGATAAGGCAATTGAGTTTTGTGTTCCTAAAAGTAAAGAAAATATGTTAGATATGAATAAACAGGCTGCCCGTATAGGCGCTTGTTTTGCATAGAGGATTGTTTTTATTATAAATGCACAAAAAGAGTTCCTTTATTTCAAGTAAAGGAACTCCTCAGTTTATCAAACAACCGTAATTTTCATCAACTGAAAATTACGGTTGTTTTTTATTGCTTAAGAACCACCAGCTCTGCTGGTGGATAAAGACCTTAAAGGTCTGGACAAATAAAAAACTCCCCGATA
>URPG01000253.1 GCA_900549675.1 uncultured Oscillospiraceae bacterium
GAATTAGAAGAACGGTGTATTTTTATATCACCGTTCTTTTATTCATACTGAATCTTTAAATTGTCTATGAATCCTCCTATTTTATATGTGAAAACTATACAAAAATATCGTTTGAGTGAAGAAAATGTTGTCATTCTAAAAAACTGTTGATTGCTTTTCTGCCTTTTTTTAATATAATAAAAGTGCTCTGAAAGAGAAAAATTAGGCAATAATGACGAAGATGTGAGATTGGTCGGAGAGGAGGGTCCTTCATTTTTCTATTGCTTAAATCGATAGATGCCGGATGTTTTCTCGATTAGGATGAATCAATTTGATATAAATCAAAAAATCACCGAAATGATCGGTGGCTTTTCTTGGAAAGGAATTGTTTTGTAATGAATAAAAGAAATATAGCAATATCTGGTTTGATGGCATTGGCTTTAACCGCCTCTCTCTTTACCGGTTGCGGCGATGGAGGCACTAAGAAAGACAGTGCTTCATCTATGTCATCAGGCACCGCATCTGTTAATCCGGAAAACACGTTTCCGATTACAGATGAAAAAACAGAACTGCGCGTATGGACCGTAGAGAATGCCTATGTAAAAAATTGGGAAACCAATGAACTTACTACCCGGTTAGAGGAACGAACCAATGTACATATTAACTGGGAACTTGCTCCCAGCGGGGAGGGAGATACAAAATTCAACCTGTCTATTGCCAGCGGAAATTATCCGGACATTTATACATCAATGAAATTTTCCACGTCACAGGTTCGGATGTGTGTGGACGATGGCATATTTCGTCCACTGGATGAACTGATTGCCCAGTACGGTTATAATATCCGGCAATATTATGAATCGGATCCTTATGTAAAAGAAAGCATTACAGCTCCGGACGGAAATATCTACACGCTTTCTTATACAGATATTGGCTATCATATGCGTTCACAGGAAAAATGCTTTGTATTACAGGAGTGGCTGGATAATCTTGGTTTGGAAATCCCAAAGACAACCGAAGATTTTAAGAACATGCTGATTGCCTTTCGTGATCAGGATGCCAACAAAAATGGTGATACTTCAGATGAAATTCCTTTCACCGCTTATGCAAATGATTCAACAGGCTGGGGAAACCCTATGTTTTTTTTGATTGCTCCTTTTCAACAATTGACAAATCTGGGCAACAAATTTCATCAAATAGATGATGCCGGCAATGTTGTTTTTCAGGCAAATACGGAGGGCTTTCGGGAAGGTCTGCGCTATATTCGTGATCTGTATCAAGAGGGACTAATTGCTCCCGAGACCTTTGTGCAGGATCAAACTATGCTTAAAGCACTGGTCAGCCGGGCAGAATCAACCGAGCGTCTTGTCGGCGCTGTTACAGATTTATGGCCGGGCAATTTTGTTGATACTGCCGTAATGGATATTGATGCTTATGTCCCTGTTCCCCCTTTGGAAGGTCCCGATGGCGTACGCCGTGCAGATGCCCGCAATATGCCCGTGGTACAAATGTGCGGAGCAATTACGACACAGTGTCAAATTCCGGAAGTGGCGATTCGCTATTTGGATTTTTGGATGAGTGAAGAAGGCAGTTTTGCTTTGGAAAGCGGTCTGGAGGAAAGTAAGGGCTATGAGGTGGTGGAAGACGGAATCAATTTCTTGGGCGAATCTCCGGCTATACGTCCGGTTCGGGACATGATGACGGAAAATTATGCCTACGGTGCCGGTGTTATGCCATGGGTAGACACTCCACAGCGTAGATACAGTGGAATAGATGACCCTGAAAATCCCTCGGCAGGTAAAATTTTGATTGACGCCGCACTCCTATATGATCCCTATGCAGCTCCCAATAACTTGCCTGACATCAGCTGGGCGGATAAAGATGTAAGTCAAAAAGTTTCTGAATATCAGACTGCCTTTAAAGAATATATCCTTACAGCCTCTACACAATTTATTGTCGGAGAGTTAAGCTTGGAGGATGACTGGGACAGTTATCTTGCCAACCTTGAAACAATGGGACTTTCAGAATATCTGGAAACCCTTGCCGTATATTATACGAAATAGAAAGGAGAATGACATATGCCAGAAGTACAAAAACCAGATTATACCGATATGGACTGGACGTATTTGATACAAGACAGAAGTGCCGGTTGGCTGAATATGTGGGAAGAATACCGCAGGGAGGGCCTTGAGCCTGTTGCGTTATGGCAGACGGGTTCTCCGAAAATCCCTCGTAAAAAGGGATTTGTGCCCAAACTGCTTTTGCATCCGGTTCAAAAACAAAAACGAGGGACTATCATTATTTGTGCCGGCGGCGGCTTTCGTTTTAAATCCGCTAATGAGGCGAAACCGGTTGCGGAATATTTTTACAATGCCGGCTTAAACACCGCTGTTCTGGATTATACTGTAGACAAGGATGCGGAGCCTTTCAGTATAGAGTCTTTACCTACCATACGTGCCTGCCGGGAAGATGGTCTGCGCGCCATACGCTATCTGCGTTATCACGCCGAACAATTGGGCATACGAAATGACAGAATTGCCATCGGCGGCTTCTCTGCCGGAGGATTTTTAAGCTTATATGCTGCGACAAGCTATGATGACGGAGATCCGAACGCCGCAGATCCCATTGACCGTGTCAGCAGCCGGCCCGATGCTGTTCTGCCTATTTACAGTGCATTCCGTAATGCGGATGAAATCACAGGAAGTGCAAAGGGAAGACGCTATGATTTTACACAACAAAGAATTTTGAGTGAATTTGCCGCCGATGTAAATTTACGTAAGGACAGTCCGCCTTTTTTCCTCATGCAAACTGCATGGGACGATCCGCGAGGAATGATGCGCCTTGGCATTGCACTGGCAAACCGCGGGATTCCCTTTGAGATGCACTTGTTTGAAGAAGGTCCTCATGGTGCCGCACTTTATGATGGAAAGCACCCGCATTCGCCCTTGTACGCACATACCTCTCACTGGGCAAAGCTTGCATGCGAATGGCTGTCAGACAAAGGTTTCTAATATATTATCATGATGCTTATCTTATATTTTCCGCCGCTGTATGCGGCCTAACAAGGAGGAAACAATCCGCATGCGAATAACTACAACCAAGATACAGGGTCTAAAGAGAGAACTGAAGAAAAACTGGGGCCTGTACTTGCTGATAGCGGTGCCGCTGGCTTATCTGTTCTTATTTCAATATGTACCCATGTACAGCGCACAGATTGCTTTTCGTGATTACATACCCACACGTTCCGTTATGGAAAGTTCATGGGTTGGACTGAAATATGTGAACAAATTCTTCGGCAGTCATCAATTCTGGCAAATTCTTTGGAATACCATATCCATCAGTCTATATAGTCTTGCAACTTTTCCGCTGCCTATTCTTTTTGCTTTGATGATTAACTATTTGGCAGGGAAAAAATTCCGCCGCGCCGTGCAGATGATTAGCTATGCACCGTATTTCATTTCTACTGTGGTCATGGTGGGCATCCTGATGCAATTTTTGGATGCCAGAAACGGTGTGCTGAATATTCTCTTAGGCAAAGTTGGAGTTGCACCGGTAAATTTTATGGGAGATACTTCTCTCTTCCGGAGTGTATACGTTTGGTCAGGTGTATGGCAATCTTTGGGATACAGTTCTATTATATATATTTCAGCACTGGCAAGTGTGTCCACCGAGCTGCATGAGGCAGCTACAGTGG
>URPG01000254.1 GCA_900549675.1 uncultured Oscillospiraceae bacterium
CCTGTCAAAGAATGTGAATTTTCTCTTTGACGGGTGTTTTATATAATATTAACTTTTTTGGTTTTTAAATCAATGATTCGAGTTCTTGTATCCGATTTTGAAATATATATGATTTTTCCCGTTTCATCAACGCAGTAAGAAATCGGGAGTGATATACCGCAATTCCGATAAGAGCCATCAGCATGGCTTGTTCCTATCATCATCGTATGATTCGCCTTCGCTATTTTTTGCGCCTCTCCTACCCATTGGGAAAACTGTAAGTCACTAAACATCCCTACTCCAATGGGGTGAGCGATGAAATCAACAAGAGTATCGGTTTTAAAATCCCGCATACCTTTTAACACTTCCATACATAATAAATAGCCGATCGTAATTCTCTTGCACTTAGCAGACATAGGAGAATACAAGCACTCACAATCTTCTGCAGGGGTTTTAGGTCTTTCCAAAATTATTGTTCCCTTATCGTCTATCACCACAGCCCTATCTTTTTGCTCTTTCCTATAGGATGTAATGAGAATTATGCTTTTTTCTTTGGCAAGGAGGCAGGCTTGACGCAGTTGCTTTTCATCCGACAAATATCCTTCCGGATAAAGGACGATTTCAACGTCTTCTTGTTTTTCAATATCATCTTTTAATTGCTGAATTCCTGCTTCCTGTTTCGGTTGGCCAACTAATATTTTCATTTCATAAAACCTCTTTATTTTTAAATCCCCAACAGTAAACCAGCAATTGTAAAATAAACAACCAAGGTGCTTGCATCTACAATTGTTGTAATGAGCGGAGCCGCCATCAGAGCAGGGTCAATTTTGAATAAATTGGCAATCATCGGCAAAACGCCTCCCATCATTTTTGAAAGCAAGACTGTACCAATCATCGCCAAGGATACAGTGAGAGAAACCAATGTGTTGCCCGGATAAAAAATCAGCATACGCGCAAAGTTTACCAGCGCTAAAGGAACACCTACCATAAGTGCCACTCTCATTTCTTTCCAAACCACAGACCAAAAATTGCTGAAATTAAGATCACCCAACGCCATACTGCGAATCACCATAGTGCTGGCCTGGCTGCCCGCATTACCGCCGGTAGACGTCAGCATAGGGATAAATGTAACCAACAGGGGAATGGTATCAAAGGCTCTTTCATAATGTCCCAAAATGGCCCCTGTCACCATACCGCTAATCATCAAAACCAACAGCCAAGGCAAACGATTTCGTGCAATAGAAAAAACACCGCTCTTGGAATAAGGCTTCTCACTGGGAGCCATACCGGCCATTCTTTCCATATCTTCCGTTGTTTCTTCTTCCAAAACATCCACAGCATCGTCAACTGTTACAATACCAACTAGGCGATTTTCTGCATCCACAACAGGTAAAGAAAACAAATCATATTTCATCAGCAGTTTTGCTGCTTTTTCTTGGTCTTCTGTGGTGGTAACGGAAATAATGTCGGTTTCCATAATATCATCAATCAGCTGATTGTCATAGGCAAGCAGCAAATCTTTGACAGTCACGACGCCTTCCAGCACACGGGTAGAATCAATTACGTAACAGGTGTAAATTGTTTCACGGTCTTCACCGATACGACGAATCCTTTTGATAGCGTCTTCTACCAACATCCCTTTTTTTAAGTCGGTATATTCGGCCGTCATAATACTGCCGGCAGAGTTTTCAGGGTATCTGAAAAACTGGTTAATGAGCGCTCTGGTTTGTTTCGAGGAATTACGCAGAACGCGTTTAACCAAATGTGCCGGAAATTCTTCCAGCATATCCACTGCGTCATCCACTGCCAAATCCTCAATAATAGCAGCAATTTCGCGGTCGGAAACAGCTGCTATGATTGCTTGTTGTGTGTCCGGTTCCAGCTCTGCAAACACATCAACCTCTTGTTCTTTTGGTAAAGTGCGAAAGGTAAGCGTTGCTTTTTCCAAAGGCAGGGTTTCAATAAAATAAGCAAGGTCCACTGGATTTAAACCGTCCATTGTCCGCCTTAGCTCGTGGTACTCCTGTTTATCTAATAAAAGCTGCAATTTCTCTATGGTCTGTTCCTCCAGCATTTTGATTCCCTCCTTCTTCATATTTTTGATTTCTATCACTTCTGAACAATTGTCTATTTAACGGTTTATATGACATTGATAGCTGTAATATCACAATTTATAATTTATATTATACCGCAAAGCCAATACAAGTCAAGAATTCGCACATGATAAATCTTGCATCTCAAAATCAAGAAAAGAGAAGTCAATTCACCTTGACTTCTCTTTTTCTTTGCTATAACGGATTAAATTTTAAAACGGCCATTTCCAGTTCAAAAATTCATCTTTATCAATACCATGGGTATACGCATACTCAAGATTTTCAATAATGGTATTTTTCATTTTTTCACGCACATGAGCACCCTTTGAACCCAATGCAGGAATATTGTCAATCGCGTCAATCACCAAATGGAATCTATCGATTTTATTTTGCATAGCCAGTTCCAAAGGTGTGTTGATATTTCCTTTTTCATGATAGCCGTGAACATGGATTCTATGCGGATTGGTTCTGTGGAAGCACAGCTTATGAATCAAAGTGGGATAACCGTGGAAGTTAAAGACAACCGGCTTATCCGCTGTAAACAAAGCATTAAATTCATCATCTGTCAAACCATGCGGATGGTCTGTGGCAGACATTAATTTCATCAAATCCACAACGTTGATAAAGCGTACTTTAATGTCAGGAAATTCCTCACGGAGAATGGCAGTGGCGGCCAAAGCCTCTTTTGTCGGAATATCGCCGCAGCAAGCCATAACCAAATCAGGCTCGTCACTGTTATTGTCGCTGCTTGCCCAATCCCAAATGCCAATACCCTTTGAGCAATGGTTTACAGCCTCATCGATACTGAGATACTGCATATGCTTTTGCTTATCGGCCACAATAACGTTCACATAACCGGTACTTCTCAAGCAGTGATCCATCGTGGAAAGCAGACAGTTTACATCCGGCGGAAGATAGATACGAACCACTTCCGGGCTTTTATTCGTAACAACGTCTAAGAATCCCGGGTCTTGGTGAGAGAAACCGTTGTGATCCTGGCGCCATACAGTTGAAGACAACAATATGTTTTCAGAGGCAATCGGCAATCTCCATAGGATTTCTTTTTTGCAGATGTCAAGCCATTTTGCGTGTTGGTTGAACATGGAATCAATTACATGAGAGAAAGCCTCATAGGTGTGGAAGAATCCATGACGACCGGTCAAAAGATAACCTTCCAGCCAACCGACTAAAGTATGCTCACTGAGCATCTCCATGACTTTACCGTCTGTGGCCATTTCACTGCCGTCAATAGCGTCTTCTTCCAAATAATCGGCTACCCAAGTTTTTTTGCTGGCATCATATACAGCTGTCAAACGGTTGGATGCGGTTTCGTCCGGACCGAACATGCGGAAGTTTTCCGGATTATATTTAAATACATCGCGGAGCATTTCACCTAAAGGCTTTGTGTTTTCACATTCTGAACAGCCGGGTTTCTCTACTTCAACGCTATACTCTTTAAAGTCAGGCATACGCAAGTCTTTTCTTAAAAGACCGCCGTTCGTGATGGGGTTGGCGCTCATTCTGCGGTTTCCCTTTGGTGCCAACTCTTTCAGCTCAGGAATTAATTTTCCATTCTCATCAAA
>URPG01000255.1 GCA_900549675.1 uncultured Oscillospiraceae bacterium
GCCGCCTTTTTATCGGCCCCGGTGTGGAAGTTTATGAAGGCATGATTGTCGGCTCTAACCCCAAAAGTGAAGACATGACTGTGAATGTCTGCAAGAAAAAGCATGCAACCAACACCCGTTCTTCCGGTGCTGATGATGCCTTAAAGCTTACGCCTCATTCTGTTTTGAGTTTAGAGCAAAGTATTGAATTTATCGCAGAAGATGAGTTGGTGGAAATCACACCCAAAAATATTCGTATGCGTAAAAGAATTTTAAATAAAGAAGAACGCATGAAAAAGCAAAAGCCGAAAAAATCTTGATTTTTGCTTGACAAGTGAAAATACTTGTAATATACTAAATGAGTAAAACAAAGAAGAGTCATGCTCTCACCCGTGCAGTTTCGTCTGACACAGGTCAATATCAAGAATCATGCTTTGGCATATTTTGAATTGATTTGCGGACAGAGAGATTCTGTCCGCTTTTTGTTATGACTCGATAAACATTTGTATAATGATGGAGGTGCTTACCCATTAGCAACAAGGAACTGCAGATTAACGAACAGATTCGTGACAATGAAATTCGCGTTGTCGGTGCAGACGGAGCGCAGCTTGGCGTTATGTCTTCTCGTGATGCCTTAAAATTGGCAGAAGAACAAAACTTAGACCTGGTCAAAATTGCCCCGCAGGCTAAACCGCCTGTTTGCAAGATTATTGATTATGGGAAATTTAGATTTGAACAATCTAAAAGGGAAAAAGAAGCCAAGAAAAATCAAAAAGTAATTGAACTTAAAGAAATCCGTTTGTCGTTAAACATTGACAACCATGACTTCGACACGAAGAAAAATCATGCCACTAAGTTTATCAAAAGCGGCAATAAAGTAAAAGTATCTATTCGTTTTCGCGGACGTGAAATGGGCCATCCGGAGCTTGGTCTGAGTATCATGCGACGCTTTGCTGAGGAAATGGCGGAGGTTGCCAACGTGGAAAATCCTGCAAAAATGGAAGGCCGCTCCATGTTTATGTTCCTTGCACCAAAGTCGGCAAAATAAAGCTAAAGGTATCTCTATAATACCAAGGAGGAAAAATTATGCCTAAGTTAAAAACGCACAGTGGTGCTAAAAAACGCTTTAAAGTCTCTAAAAACGGAAAGCTTATCCGTGCCCATGCCAACATGAGCCATCAGCCTACGCTGAAAAAGACAAAGCGTAAGAGAGGTCTGCGTAAAGCAGCGGTTACGGATAAGACTAACTCAGCGGCAATTAAAAGATTGCTCCCTTATCAATAAGAAGTTCTTAAAAAGAGTTTAATCCGAATTTGGAGGTAATTATAAATGGCAAGAGTAAAAGGCGCGGTAACTACGCGTAGAAGAAGAAAAAAGGTTTTAAAACTTGCAAAAGGTTATTGGGGTTCAAAGAGCAGACATTTTAAAATGGCGAAACAAGCCGTTATGAAATCCGGCAATTATGCTTACATCGGCCGTAAACATAAGAAAAGAGATTTTAGAAGACTGTGGATTATTAGAATTTCTGCTGCTTGCAAAATGAATGGAATCAACTATTCAACCTTTATGAATGGTTTGAAAAAAGCAGATATTCAACTCAATAGAAAAATGCTGTCAGAAATTGCTATTTCTGATGAAAAGGCATTTACAGCTCTTGTAGAACAGGCCAAAGCTGCCTTATAAGTGAGAGCCATTACAAGCGTCTGGGGATTGCCTCAGGCGCTGTCTGTTTTTAGAGCATAAATATTTGGGAATTATTAGAAATTAAAGAAAAGGTGATGGTTATGCGTTTTACAGCAATCACCAGCAGAAAAAACACCATGGTTCGTATGGCATCAGGCATAGCGTCTTCAGCGAAGGAAAGAAAAAAATACGGGCTCTTTTTTGTGGAAGGGGCTAGATTATGCGAGGATGCTGCCAAAAGTAAATTTGAGATAGAAAAACTTTTTTATACCCAATCTGCTTATGAAAAATATACTTTTTATTTGGAAGAAGCAGTTCGGCAAGCTAAAGAAATTTATCAGATTGAAGAACATGTCGCTGAACTTTTGGCACAGACGAAACATTCACAAGGCGTGTTTGGTTTATGTAAAATTCCTGTTCAACAGCAGGTTGCGCTGGAAGGTAAGTGGATTGCACTTGAAAATGTACAAGATCCGTCTAATTTAGGCGGAATCATGAGAACGGCTGAAGCATTAGGGATGCAAGGTTTGCTTTTAATTGGTGGGTGTGATTTGTATTCTTCTAAAGTGGTTCGTGCCTCAATGGGTGCGGTTTTCCGTATGCAAATAGTAGCTTGTGACAATATCGATTCATTATCCGGTCTTTTGGGTATAGAATCCATGCACTGTTTTGCCGCTGTTCCCGACTCTTCAGCGGAAAAACTGGGTGAAGTCTTCTTCCCTGAAAATGCCATGGTTTTTATCGGCAATGAAGGCAATGGATTGACAGAAGAAGCAATTGGTTTTTGCAGACGCAAGATTACAATTCCGATGAAAGGCAGAGCAGAATCGTTTAATGCAGCAGCCGCGGCGGCAATTTGTCTTTGGGAGATTTCAAAAACCTAAAGGCAAACGAGATGAAGAAAGGAAAGCTTGAGTTTGGATAAGCAAGTCTATTGGATTTGGCTACAGCACGCTTTCGGTGCAGGCAGTCACAAACCGTGGTTAATTCATCGCCGTTTTGGGGGCGGTGTGGAGGAGTTTCACGAAGGAAACGCTCTACTTTGGAATTCAATGAAATTCATATCTGAAAAAGAAGCAAGAATGTTGTCTGTTTTCAATTTGGAACAGGCTGAAATTCTTCTGGAGATATGTGAAAAGCTGGGACATAAAGTGGTTACACCGGTGGATGAAAATTATCCTGATGCTTTAAGAAATATTTTTAATCCGCCGGCGGCATTATATTATCGGGGTGTTTTGCCCGATGTGGATTTGTTTCCTACTGTTGCGATAGTAGGGGCTAGAAAAGCAATGCAAAAATCAATTGATGCAGCCCTAACAATTGGGTATCAATTGGCAATATCAGATGCAGTGGTCGTCAGTGGAGGTGCCTTGGGAGTGGATTCCGCCGCTCATCGAGGCGCAATGCGGGGCATGGGCAAGACCATTGCGGTACTTCCCTGTGGTTTGACAAATGGCTATTTAATTGAAAATCACAGCTTGAGAGAGAAAATCGCTGAAAACGGTACGCTTATTACGGAGTATCCGATTGATACACCGGTAACCAAGGGAACTTTTCAAATTCGCAACCGGTTAATTTCGGGTTTTTCCTGCGGAACATTAATTGTGGAAGCACAGGAAAAAAGCGGCTCTATGATTACCGCCAAACATGCAAAGGAGCAAAACAGAGATGTGTTTGTGTACATAGGAGAGCCGGAGAATAAGGCGTTTTCGGGCTGTGAGGCCTTATTGCGGGACGGTGCCAAGCGGGTAAATTCAGGAGATGATATTTTAGAAGAATATCATCATCGTTTTATGCCTTATATTCTTCCAAAGCCAAAACGTTTGAAAGAAAAGAAGAATGAAAAATCGATTGTAAAGGTATCTGTACCAAAAATAACACAACCGGTCATGTCTGATATAAACGTCCGTAAAGATATAAAAAGAGAGATTTCCTCCACCGAGAAAGTTCGGTTGGTCTTATCAAAAGAGGCTTGCCATTTCTCT
>URPG01000256.1 GCA_900549675.1 uncultured Oscillospiraceae bacterium
TTTCCCAACACGCTCTCGGGTGTTATTTATCAACCCGGTGCTTTCTCCTGTTTAAATGACGGCGGGATTAATGCACCTGTTGCCGACTCCGCGTATAAGGCTGTCAGAGAGGCTATCAATGGTTCTGACCCTTCCGGTGGTGCTATCTATTATTATAACCCTGTAAAATCCACAAACAAATGGATTTTCTCCAGACCTATTATTACCGTTATCGGTGCCCACAGATTCTGTTCTTAATTAATATTTGACTATACCTAAGCCTTTAAGCTGTGGTTGAATCATTATAGAATCTTTATGAATTGTAACTGGATAACTTCTTGACAACACTTTCTCTGCTTATCTTGTCCTGCATAAGCTTGGTTTCTAATCCTGTTTACTTTTTATTCCTTACCGTATTACTTTCCCTCCCTGAATTTTTGGCTATGAATTAAATTTTTTTTAATGAGAAAATCAATTTTGTTTATCCTCTACCCCCTATAGGAAAAGGGATTCTTTGTGAATCCCTTTTCCTATCTTTTATATTCTTGTCAGTTGAATTTCTAATAATTCCGGAATTACTCTATAATAGTATACACAAATAAGAGAAAAGATTAGTATCCTAATTCTTCTTGAATTAAAATAACCTCAATACGTTTTAAATCTTCCCGCTGATTGGCAGTGGTTACATAATGCCTGCAAATCCTGTCAGGAGATTGACAGCCATCTGACATCTTCCCTTTTAACGCTATACAATGTCCTGTTTTCGCACAAGGTGTCTGCTTATTTAATCGAAGACAATTCTGTGGCGCCGCCACTGTCTTTACTCTTTTGACGGCATCTGAGAGTGTAGGAACTATCTTATTACAGCCTACCGCTACAATTACCTTTTTAGGGCCAAAGCTGTATACGGCGACACGATTGCCATACCCATCTACATTATAAAGCTGACCGTCCTCTGTCACCGCGTTACTGCTTGTTAAATAAACATCACAGGAAAGCGCTTTCTGATAAAAAGTTTCGGTATCGCTATCTTTGTTATCTCTATCCAGATAGAGATAATCACCGTTGGCCAAAAGATTTTTAATTTTAATTTGCTCTAATGTTACAGAGCCTCCGTGAGAAACTGAATCGCCCTTATGAAGCAAAGATTTTATGATGTCATATGCCTCATGTCTATCTTTTGCCATATGCACCGGAAAATGGTTCTTTTGCAACGCTGCGGCTGTTTGCTCCATTTTATGGGAAATAGGATAGTTGTCATTTGCTTTCATATACAATTCCACCTTCCTTTATATGAAAAAGTATTGAATTACTTTTTCTTTTTCATACAGTTCACGGGATATATTGATGTTTCATGAAACTTTTTGCATGCACTGCATCTTCCATGCCTTGGACATTTCAATCTTTTACAGGGACAATCTTCCCTTTCTATCGGCTCTTTGTTGCTTTTTGGATTCTCTACATTCTTTTCCATATGTTTTCTCCTTACCTTTTCATTATATAGGCGCCGTTTTTAGATTGCAAGTTCCAATTTTTATCATAAAAAAACATCCGGCTCAATACCGGATGTTTTAGTTCTATTTCCTTAGCCATATTATGCATGAAAGGCTTTAAATAACCCAATGACTCTTTCCTTTTGTTCTTTATTACTTTCTTCTGCATTGCTGTCCTGATAAATCATCAAATATTTTCCATTATCGCTGAGGACTGCTTCTACTTCTTTATCAACAATTGTAATTTTGCCGTCATTTTTGGCATTCTCTAAAATGGTTTTGGCAGACTCACTTAGATTCTCTAGATCATATTCATATACTTCTACCTGTACCGTTGCTTTATTATAGCGGAATAAATAACGATAGCCGTCTTTGGCATCAATAACATCATAAGACATTTGCACCTTATCGCCATACACGGCATAACTTTTTTCCAAGTATTCACAAAGCCCGGCAATATCATCTTTAAAGTCTTTATGCGATATATCGGGGATATCCAATTCTGTGGTGCCGCTTGTTTCCCCCGCCTTGGTCGGCAGAACCAAATCTCCGCTTGGGCCCACATTATTATTTCTTGCTCCGGGCACACAGCCTGTTAAGGTGACAACCAAAATCACAAAAGAAAACAGTATCGCTAACTTTTTCATACAGAAACCCCTTTCAAATTGCAGACAATATCAAATGTCATTAGTTTATTATATTTTGATAAAAAAAGAAGCGTTGAACCTCGCTTAAAACGAGGATCAACGCCCTTGGGTGTGGTGACCCGGACGGGAATCGAACCCGTGTTACCGCCGTGAAAGGGCGGTGTCTTAACCGCTTGACCACCGGGCCGTAATTGGTAGCGGCAAATGGACTTGAACCATCGACCGTTCGGGTATGAACCGAATGCTCTAGCCAGCTGAGCTATGCCGCCATATATAGGTTGCCGTTTTGCTCGCTATATCTAGCAGAGCATTGCCTATTATAAAGCATAAATTAGGGTTTGTCAACCTATTTTTCTAAAAAAATCTAAAAATAGTTTTCTTCTCTATTTCTCTCTTAGGATTCTCACTTTTCCTCTTTTTATGTCCTGCCATGCCTCTAATTTTTTATTTATTTCAAGTTCATAAAAAGTAAATCGGACAGAAAACCTCCCTTCTCTTTGGCTCTCCATCCGATTGCAAAATAATAACTTAGTTTATCATTTTAATATTTATCAATATACTCATAAAATGAATCTTTCAGATTATCCTATCTCAGCAAAGTCAATGGTTTCATATTGCTGTGTATCCGGATTAAAGAATTTTCCTTCGGCATTTTTAGAACGCATGCCATAAGCATCACATCCTACAAAATATGTGTCTGTTTCAGTATCAGCTACCAAAAAAATTAAATATTTTTCTCCTTCTTTAGCAGTGACCATTTCTTTTGTTTTGCTCAACTCTACGGTAGAATTTAACTTTTGTTGTTTAGTTAACCCCGTAAGTCCTAATTTTTTTGTTTCTTCTTCACCTTTCACTGATAAATATTCTTGAAATGGGATAACTCCTCCATAAAACTGAATATTGATTTCTTCTTTGTCGCATTCACCTTTGATGATTTTGTCCACATGAACTTTACCCTCTGTTATTGGATTTCCCAATTCATTATCAGCAAAAACTTTTGTATCACCTTGATAAGTTCCTTCAATGACAACATCCGAAATTTTATAAACATCCTTAGGCAAAATCGCGATATAATCATTATGAACCTCTAGTGTATAATTTGCTTGTTCTTCATTATCTTGATTCATTGCTGTTTGTTTTACATTAGAAACTTCTTCTTCTTTTTTTACAGTTTCATTTTGACAACCCGTTACCGCAAACATTACTATTACTGTCATCATTATAAAAGTAAAATGTTTTAATGCGTTTTTTTTCATTTTAATACCTCCTTATGGGTGTTTTCTATTAAAAGCATTATTGTCAACTTTTTGGACCGTTGTAACTGACCTTCCATACGCAGATTGGCACATAATACTTTTACTATTACTATTATTTTCATCAAGTCCCCAAACATGCCCCATTTCATGGGCTACTACCGCTTTCTGTTTGGCAGACGATAAATTTTTCATATATGCTTTGTGCAAATATCAATCTATATAAAATAATGCATTGGTATCACTCCTTATTTTA